>DMNR01000115.1 GCA_003452655.1 Actinomycetota bacterium
GTTGAGTCCACGGTGTTGTAGTTGGTGTTCCCGGCCATTGTCGCGGTGACCGCACATGTGGTGCCGACGTTGCCGGTCGTCGACAGTTGATCACCGGTGATCGAGCACCCGGCGTCACCCGCCGAGGACACGGCATAGGTCACAACGCCACCAGACGAACCCCCAGTCGCGGTCAGTGTCAGATCCGTGCCGAATGCCTTCGTCGCCGAGGAACTAATGCTCAACGTCGCCTGATCGGCTTTCACCACCGTCACCGTCTGCTCAGCAGAAACCGCCTGGCCATACGTGGAATCACTGGCCTTTGTCGCGGTCACCCCACAACTCGTCCCCGCATTCCCGCTCGAAGACAGCACCGCACTCGAGATCGAACATCCACCATCACCGGCGGTGGTCACCGCATACGACACTGCGCCAGAGCCTGACCCGCCTGAAGTGGTCAGTGCCAGATCCGTGCCGTAGGTCTTGCTGGCCCCTGAGCTGATCGCCAAAGTCGCTTGGTTCGCAAGCGTCGATACTGCACTGGACGCCGCCGAATATTGACCACTCCCGCTGGCGTTAATCGCCCGCACCCGAAAGTAGTAAGGGGTGCTAGCCGTTAGCCCAGATGCGACGCACGAAACGGGAGTCGAAACACTCGTTGTCGCCGTCGCGCAGCCGCCCGAGGAAATGGTCGTGAACGGTCCCGATGCGGATGCTGTTGCGATTTGAACTTGATAGCCGGTTACAGCTGAACCGGGGTCCGCCCAGGTCACGGTGATTGTCGACCCGGACGGCGCGGACCCGGTTGGCGTCACTGGTGCAACCGGAGCCTGACTGGTGATTCCGACTGCGGATTTGCCCCCCACCCCTAATTTGAGCACTGGCGCAGTCCCCAAGATTCCGGTCGTGTCAACAGCAGTCGGCACCGATGCGTCGGTAGTCGTTCCATTCCCCAGTTGTCCCGAGCTGTTGTCTCCCCAGCAGTACGCAACCGCGTCGACGACCTGACAGGCCGATTTCTGGCCCAACGTCAAGCTGGTGACTGGCTGTCCGATTGCGATAGACGGGATAGTGGTGGCGACCGGAACGAGGGAGTTGTCACTTGACGTGCCGTTGCCAAGTTGGCCATCACCTTGATTTCCCCAACAGTAGGTAACGCCCACCTCCGATAGCGCGCACGAGAAGTTTCCCCCTACTGAGATCGCGGCGATCGCGACATTTGTGAGCACTCCCGCGGTGTAGACGGCGACTGGCTCAGTAGTGCCGGTAGTGCTGTTGTACCCAAGGCGGCCAGCTCCGCCGGCGCCCCAGCAATACGCAGCATCGTCAGCAACCGCACACACATGGGCTGCGCCGCTCGTACCTCCGCCAGCGGCGACGTCGGTGACTGTCTTTCCGCTCAGTACCCCTGAGGTCGATACGGCGACCGGAACCGGGGACGAAGCCAAGGTGCTCGCGCTAACACCGGTTCCGAGTGCACCAACCGTGGTCGTTCCGTTATTCCCCCAGCAGTATGCAGCTCCACTGGCGACGACACACGCGAGGCTGGTACCAGCACTGACGTCGGTGACGGTCAAGCCACTGAGCACACCGCTGACGTCGACTGCGACCGGCACTGACGAGTTAACGTCCGGGTTGTTATTGCCGAGTTTCCCGCTGGAGTTGTCGCCCCAGCAGTAGGCCTTGGCATCCGTGACGACAAAGTCGTAGGCGATTGCACACGCGAAGTTGCCACCGACACTCACCTGGGTGACTGTTAACCCGTTGAGCACCCCGCTGGTATCGACAGCGACGGGAACCGTGCTGTTTGTGTTTGTGTTGTCGCCCAACTGCCCGCTGGTGTTGCTGCCCCAGCAATACGCCGCGCCGTCCGCCACCGCACACGCTGAATAGATCCCTCCGGTTTGTGTTGGCGAGGCGCTAACGTCGGTGATTGTCTTACCCGCAAGTGGACCAGGATCGGTAACGGTTACCTCAACCGGCACCAACGATTGGGTCGTTGAGTTGTCTCCGAGCTGACCGGCACCATTGTCACCGAAAGAAAATGCCAACCCGCCCCCGAGCGGTGGTGCCGCATGGCTTGGGGCAGCTGTGATCACGGTGGCGGCGGCAACTACAACCACTGCCAACAGCCCATGGATCGTACGCCGAAACACTCGGGCGTCTCCTCCTGGTTGGCTCATAAGATCAAAATAGGCTCTCTGGACCCGCAACACTCGGCAGGTGGGAGAACCACCACCCTTTGGGGGTACGAAGGAGTTCGCCAAGGCCAGGCGAATCGCTCGCGAATTTGCCTTCCGCGATGCTTGTCGTGGTCGCATCGCTCGCATACAACGGACACAATCTAATGGATGACCGCACCAGACCAAGACCCCAATGAGGTTGCAGAGTTCCTGCTATCACTCGGTCGTGCCCAGCTCAATGCAGGCTTTCCGGTGGATACGGTCACGAGCACGCTCAAGACCGCTGCGGGCAAGTACGGATTTCCGGGCGCTGACGTTTCTGTCTTTCCGGGCGCAGTCTTTCTGAGTCTTGACCGGACGCATCAGGCGCTCTTCACGGCCGTGAATGAAGAGATCACGAGGCTGGATCAGTCAGCTGCGATTGCGGATGTCGCATATCGCGCGGAACAGGGTCGCGTTGAACCTCATGAAGGTATCGAGGAACTCGCGCGAACCCCGTTCCTGCCATCACGTTTCCCCTACTGGGCGACTCTGCTCGGGTACGGCTTGGTTGCGGCCGGGTTCGCCCTCGTATTTCGCTTCAGCTACTGGGACCCAGTTATTGCAGGCTTGTTGGGAATCTTCGTCGGGGTGTGTGTTCGGTGGTCAGCCCCGAATCCTGCGCTCAACGTATTGATGACGCCGCTGCTGGGAGCCGTCTGTTCAGCCGTCATTTTCACGGTCACGAAACCCCTAGGGCCGGACGTCAGACCTATCCACATTGTTGCGGCGTCCCTCATTGTGCTCCTGCCGGGCGCCGCGCTTACCCAGGCAACAATGGAGATGGCTAGTGGCCACATCATCTCGGGCGGTTCTCGAATGCTCTGGGCCGGAATGCAACTGCTGCTACTCACGGCCGGCATCTACGTTGGTGCTCAGCTGGCAGGTAGTGGGTCAATTGATATTCATCCCTTCCGTCAGGATCGCCTACCGATCTGGGTTGCCTTCGCTGCAGTCGCCATCTATGCGGTCGGGCAGGGCCTCGTGCGAAACATGCCACGCGGATCGCTGTGGATCATCTTCGTTCTACTCATGGTTGCTCAAGCGATTGTTCTGGTTTCTGCCTTCACGATTGGGGCCGTGGTGGGATGTGGTTTGGCGGCAATGGTCACGCTTCTTGCGGCAATCCTTGCCGAGCAGCGAGGGAAGAGTCGCTTGCCTGCAATTTCGCTCTTTACGCCGATCTTCTGGTTACTTGTCCCGGGCTCGGTTGGAGTGATCGGGCTAGTTGCGACGGTCTCCGGAGAACGTGGTGCGCGCGAGACTGAACTCGTTGCTGGGGCGAATCTGCTCGTTCAGGCTGCCGCAGTCATCATCGCCATCTTGATCGGAATGCAGGTTGCCAGCCTGATTGGTCAGGCACGGTTCTGGAAGTCCCAGGCTGAGCCCGATCAATCCCCAGTCGCCTAACCGAGCGGTTGTTCACCGCTTGATGGCTCCAGCGGAGCATCGCTCGGACCAGCCAACGCGAGCGTCTTGCGGCGCTTCAGGCCGATCGACAGCAGGATTGCGGTGATTACCCCGCCGACGGCGAGGATTCCGGCCACGATCAACATCGTGGAGTTAAAGGCGGGCACGAACTCGGATGGAACGACGTCTCCGCCTTCTTCCGAAACGCCAAGAGCGATGAGGGTCGACGTCAGCGCAACACCGAGCGAGTAGCCAAGTTGTCCGACTGACGTACGGCTTGACACCACGGCTGACAGGTACTTCGCCGGTGCCTCAGCGACGTACTCGCGCGCCTGTACCACTGCCACGGCGACCATTCCAAGTCCGACAAGGATGAGTGCCGGGAAGAAGGCCACGAGCTTGGTGTCAACCGTTGTGAACGCAACCGACAAGAAGCCGAGGATCATCAGGATGAATCCGATTGCCTGAATGAGTACCGGTGACATGCCTCGACCGAGTAGGGCGCCGGCAGCGAATCCAGCGATGATTCCGGCAATCAGTAGTGGGGCAATCGCGACGCCGACGACCGACGGGCTTACTCCGACGACGTGCTGCCAGAAGTTGGAGGCTTGCAGGAGCATGCCTGACTCGCCGAAGTTCCACAGGATTCCTGCCAACACCGCTGCAACGAATACTGGCGATTTGAACAGTTCGATCGGGAAGGCGGCATTCGGAGACTTCTTCTCGATGACTGCGAACAGGCCGAGCATGATGATGCCGATGATCAGACAGATCCAGAATGTTGGTGAACCCAACGATGTTGCGGCAAGGCTTACTGCGACCAACACGAGCACCATGCCCAGGCCGAGGGTCGACAGCCCAAGGAAGTCGAACTTCGACGAACCGCGCCGTGGCGTTTCCGGGAGCGTCTTCGGCACAACCAACATCATGATGAGGCAGACGACCGGGATGAGGATGAATCCTGCACGCCAGGAGATTCCGATTAGGGCAGACCCGATGATGCTGAAGATGATCGTGAAGATGTAGAGCAGGCCCGTCCACTGACCAATAACTGCAGCGATGGTTCGCTTTCCCGCGATCGCGGGAACCATTGAGAACGCACCGGCGAACAGTGCACCCATCCCAACGCCAGCAACAACCCGCCCTAGCAGTAGAACTGCCAGCGATGGGCTGACTGCGACGATTAGATTGCCGAGCGCCTCCAGGACGAGCCCAATCATGATGACGCGTCTCACGCCGATTCGATCGGCAAGAGCGCCAATCGCAATCACCGTGGCAGCAAGGGAAAGCGTTCCGATGCTGACGGCGAGGGAAAGGCCTGCGCCGGAGAAACCGAGGTCCTTGGCGATTGACGGCATCGCCACGCTGGTGATGCCGGGATCGGCGCTCTGCGTTGCCGCAAGAATTCCGATGACCAGGACGGAGACAAACCCAAAGGTGCGCGCTGGTGTGGCGCTCGCTGCTGCGTTTTCCGAACTCATGGCCGATAGGTTCCCAGAGTTGGACTCGTGATGGCGGATTAGAGATCGATAAATCGCGCCGCCACGGGCATTGGAGGGCATGAACCGCCACAATGGCCCAATGCGAATTTCCGCCAGATCGGACTATGCGGTAAGGGCTGTCATCGAGATTGCCGCCGCAGCGCCGGCATTGGTCAAGGCCGATCAGATCGCCGAAGCTCAAGGGATCCCGATCAAGTTCTTGGAGAACATCCTGTCGGATCTACGCCGAGCGGGGATCGTGCGTAGCAAGAGAGGTGCCGAGGGTGGCTATGTCCTGGGCTTCGATGCGAATGACCTGAGCGTCGCCCACGTGATGAGATCCGTTGACGGGCCACTTGCATGGGTCAGAGATGAGCGACCAGGCGTTGTCCACTATGAGGGAAACGCCGACGGCCTTGAGCAAGTGTGGGTCGCGGTGCGTGCAAGCCTTCGCGGCGTGATTGATCACGTCTCGATTGGTCAGTTGGTAACGAACCAGCTGCCCAAGGCAGTCACCAAGTACACGCGTGATCCACAAGCTTGGGTGGACTAATCAGACCGATTGGGTAGGGATAGGTTGCGAGCCTTCATTTGGGCACGATACGGTTCACCCATGACGACCCAGATCTGTTGTTGCTGACGCGTTTCTCGCTGTCCGCACGTCCAGTAGATCTTCGAAAGGTTCGCCATGAAATCGCAACTGCTTCCTGTGTCGGAATTCGTCGACGTAGTTCCACCCGCTGCCCGCCGGACTTCCGATCCGCTCGCATTGCCGGTCCTCGTCGACATCGTCCGCGGGATCGCTGAACGGCCGAACCTCTGGGAACACCGGGTTCAATACACATCTGCCAGTCGCTGGTGGACCCAGCTGATCTGCGATGACAACGTGGATGTCTGGCTCCTGAGTTGGCTCACCACTCAGGAAACCGAGTTTCACGACCATGGCGGATCTGCTGCCGCATTCACCGTCGTCCAGGGCGCCTTGTCGGAATCACGTATCGGCGCCTACGGCGCGGTTGACCTCAGTCACGTCGAGTCCACGTCGTGCTCTGTCCAATGGGTTGCCCCCGGGGTCATTCACGATGTCAGTAACCCCTTCCCACAGCCCGCGGTAAGTATCCATGCGTACTCACCACCACTGTCGACGATGACCTACTACAAGCGAACGCCGAGTGGTCCGAAACCCATTCGCACCGAACCCGTCAACGGGCCTGAGCGCAGATAGATGGCGACCATCGATGAACTCCTGCGGGCAGCGAGGGAACGACTCACACGACTGTCTGCCGAGCAGGTAGCGGTGGAGCTCGCGGCTGGTGCACTGGTAGTTGATATCCGGCCGTTCAAACAGCGCCGCGAGTTCGGTCAGATTCCAGGCTCGCTTGCTATTGAGCGCAATGTGCTCGAGTGGCGACTCGATCCGGCGAGCGAGTCGAGGATTGCCGCTGCGACCTCCCATGAGATAACGGTGATCGTGGTGTGTCACGAGGGTTACACCTCGAGCCTTGCCGCGGCATCGCTGCACGACTTGGGACTCAGGTACGCGACCGACCTTGTCGGGGGAGTCAGTGCGTGGAAAGCTGCTGGCCTGCCAGTGGTCGAGGCAGATTCGGAGGAATGAACTAGCTCACCGGTCGACGGATTCGCCGCACCACAACGATGCCGAGTGCGACCAAAGCGACCAGTCCAATTCCGATTAACGCGGGGCTGGTCGTCGGAGTTGGGGGCGGTGGGTCGAGCGCATAGACAAACGCGACGCGGCTCGTCGCACCTTCCGGAGCGGGGAAGGGTGCCGACGCTCCAGCCTTCTTGCTCGCCGCGGTCAGGTACGCACTCGCCAGAGCCGGTTGCGACGACGAAGTGACCACGCCGTCAAGAATCGTCTGAGTGCCCTGGGACTGAAGTTCGCTTGCGCCCTTTGCGAGACCCTCGTTGCCTGCGAGGATCTTATCGCTACCTGCTGTCAGTTTTCCGAGGCCGACCGCGAGTTCATCCGTGTAACCGACGAGTTGTTCAGATCCCGTCGTTGCAGAATCGGCGCCCTCCGCCAACGCTGCAGTTGCAGTCGCGGCCTCACCGAGTTTGGCCTGAAGTAATTCCAGACCTTCGTAGACCCCGGGGCTCGCGGTGCTCAGGCTCTTGAGACCTTCGCTGACCTGAATTAGGCCAGCGGTGATCTTGGCGAGTAGCAGGTTGTCGAGTTCGCCCAGGAGAGCCGCGATACCCAGTGATTTGGCTTTGGCCGAAGTCGCTTTCACCTTCGCCGTTGCCAAAGCGGTACAACCCGCTGGGTTCGTGACAGGCACGCACAATGCGGCCAAGGCTGTGTCGATGGCCGTAACGGCGTCATCTGCATCAGTGGCAGCAGATGCGGTTGCCAGCTTCAAAGCCTGGGCGCTCTTTTGAGCGGCCCGGGATGCTTGCACCAAGGTGATCTTCTTGGGGTCTGGCGGCGGAATCGGAATCGGGCCGTCGCCAGCCGCGCCAACTCCGGCCACGATCGCGTTCACCGCGTCGGCTAGCTGGCCCGCAGCCGTTACCGCAGCGGGAAGGCCTTTGCTTCCTGCGAGTTGATCGAGGCCCCCGGACAATGTGGTCAGGCCCGCGGCGAGACTTTCGGTACCTGTCGCGATGCCCTTCGATCCCGTGTACGCGCTCTTTGTCGCAGCCGCCGCCTGCGCCTGAGCTTCGACCAGCTTCGCCGCCCCGTTAGCCAAATCTGCGGTCGAGTTATCGAGTTGGGTAAGTCCCTCGGCCAGTTTGGTATTGCCTGCCACCGAATCTGAAAGCAGTTTCGCGCTGAATCCGACTGCCGGATCCTGATCATTCGAGACCGGAACCACTTCAAGTTTGACGGCCGGAACCTGCAATGACGACGAACTCACCCGGTATGTGAGGTCCTGCTGGTAATTGCCAAGTGGCGGGTAGAGAACCAGGTTCCACAGCAAGGTCGTTCGGCCCTCTTGGTTCGTGCTTACGACTGCCGTTCCGGCATCCTTCAGCGCGATTCCCGGCTCCAGCGTGGCAATCATGGTGCCGACGAATGGAGAGAAGACGGGCTGTTCGACGGTGCGTTCGTTGCCGCCTGCGTCGGTGTAGGAGATTTGTTGCTTGGTTACCGACGTGTTGGTGACCGTGTAGCGAACTCTCATGTCGCCGCTCATGCCCGCCACGGTCGTCGGGTCGATCCCCTTGTCACCCGCACCTTCGGTGGCGTACTCCGCATGCAGGGCGACGGGTAGAGGTTTGGTGAACGTGGCTTGAGTCGCGACCGCGGTCTGGCCAGTCCCCCCGACCGGATACGTGACGGTATTGCCGCTCACGACGGGTTTGCCAGACCTGTCGAGGTATCGCAGATCGGTGGTCGATGTGGTTGCGGTGACGCTCTCGGTCGGCAGGTTTGTTGCGACGATCCGGTTGATCAACTCGGTGGACTGAGGCAAGCCGTTAGGTGCCAGCGTCGCGGTCACGAGTTGTTCGTTAACCAGGGGCGGTTGCGGGCTGAGCTTCTTGGAGTCGGTCAGTGAATTGCTGGAATCGGCTGCCAAGGCCGGCCCGGCGCTGACGGCGACCAAGGCTCCAGCGATGAGAACGGCAAGTCGCTTCACGACTGCTCCGTGGATTGATCGGTGCGTCCCGGAGACTGAAGCATCGGAACGAGGTCCTCCGGAGGATTTGGGTTCGAGCCACCGGCGTTGTCGTTCGGTGAGGTGTCCAAAGGTACGCCGCGGTCGCCCAATTCGTCAGGGTTTTGCTTCGGTGCACGCCACAACCCAACGACGATGCTCGCCACCATCATCGTGATGAATGCCGGAAGCAGGGTGACGATCATCAGGGTCACTGAATTTGGCTCGTATGACGCGAGCAGGGCCAGCGAGATCGCGGTGGCAATGGCACCGAGCAGTAGCGGCAACGCCAGCGATCTGCCGACGACCAAGACCGCGAGCAGTGCCACGATCACAATCGCCCAGGCTGTTACTGCGCCGTTGTCTGCCGGGACAGGCGGTACAACGATCGAAAGCATTCCGGTGACGACGAGGCCCAGAATCACACCTAGGAAGTAGCCGAAGGCGCGGAATGGTCGGCCGCTTGCGCCGCCACCGAAACCTGGTGGGAGTAGCACGGTGACGCCACCGAGTACCGCCGACATCGCGATAGAAGTGCGGGCGTCGAACGGCAGGGCCGGCAGGCGCGTCACCAGGGCCCACGCGATAACTACGCCAAGCGCAGTGCCGACGACGAGTATCGGTCGGTGCAGCAGGACGGGCCGTCGACCAAAATCTCGCGTTTCGTCCGCAGAAGCAATTTCTTCCAGCGCATTTGGATCGCCTTCCACGTGGAGTTGGGGCAAGAGTCGATCAAGCCAACCGGGTAGCCACCAGGTTCCCTTGGCAGCCAACACCATGATCGCTGGGACGAGTAGGCAGCGAACGATAGTGGCATCCACAGCAACGGCAGTCGCGAGGCCAACACCGAACATCTTCACCGTGGCGTTGTCGCTGAGGATGAAGCTGGAAAACACGACGACCATGATTAGTGCGGCGGCAGTGAC
>DMNR01000049.1 GCA_003452655.1 Actinomycetota bacterium
TGATCTCTGGTGGGGCACCGGCAACGACCACGGTGACTTCCCCTCGCACTCCTTCGTCCGCCCAAGCCGCAAGTTCGCCAAGGGTGCCATGGCACACCTCCTCATACGTCTTGGTGAGTTCGCGACACACCACCGCGATGCGATCCGACGTGAAGGCCTCCGCCATTGCCGTGAGCGAGGCTCCTAGACGATGCGGCGCTTCGAAAAAGACCATGGTGCGAGGCTCGGCGGCGAGTTCAGCCAACTTGCGAGCCCGCTCTCCAGGCTTTCGTGGGGGGAAACCTTCGAAACAGAATCTGTCGCTCGGAAGACCGGAAACCGCGAGAGCCGCCGTTACCGCAGACGGGCCGGGAACCACTGACACCTCAACGCCGATTTCATTGCAGGCGACGACGAGCCGGTAACCCGGATCACTAATGCTCGGCATGCCCGCATCGGTCAGCAGCACAACAAGAGCACCATCTTGGGCAGCGGCTGCAAGTTCGGCGGCCTTCTCTCGTTCAACGGCTTCGTAGAAAGACACCACACTCGCGGAATACACAACGCCGAGGTCGGCCGCCAAACGTCGGAACCGTCGAGTGTCCTCCGCCGCGATGATGTCCGCCCGTTCGATCAGTTCCCGCAGGCGAGGACTCGCGTCAGCCGGATTCCCCACAGGTGTTCCAGCCAGCACCACGCGCCCTTTACCCGGCTGCGACGATCTCTCGTCTTCCGCGGAATCCCGACTCACAGCAGTAGTTCTAGCGCACTGCCGGTGCGGATGTGCAGTCCGCGCATACGATGTGCGGCGTGAGTGCGATGGCGCCGAGTTCTCTCGAGCAACCTGCTTCGGTGGAATCTCAGCCCCCAGAGTCAACTCTGCGCGAGAGACTGGTCCCCCCGATGCCAGCGGGCGGTTGGCTGGGCTGGACCGGGCCACTGCTAGTCACGCTGATTGCGGCGGTCTTGCGACTGGTAGACCTCGGCCGTCCGAACGCCATCGCGTTTGACGAGACCTACTACGTCAAAGACGGCCTCAGCCTCCTGCTGTTCGGATACGAGCGTGGCACCGTTGACGGCGCCGACAAGATCATCCTCGATACGGGTGGGCCCGCATCTGGCCTCACGTCGATATTCAAGCCTGATGCCTCCTTCGTTGTGCACCCTCCGGTCGGGAAGTGGGTGATCGCATCCGGGGAGCAGGTCTTCGGCGTCACTCCCTTCGGGTGGCGTATCGCAGTCGCGATCCTTGGCATCCTCAGCGTGCTGGCGGTCGCGCGCATCGTTCGACGGTTGACTCGGTCCAATCTGATCGGAACCTTGGCGGGCTTCTTCCTCGCGATTGATGGGCTCGCGATCGTGATGAGCCGCACCGCGCTGCTCGACAACAGCCTGATGTTCTTCGTCATCCTCGCCTTTGGCGCGCTCTTGCTGGACCGGGACCGAACCCGGGCACGATTCGCGGCATTCGGCGAGACCAGGTCCGTCATGGGGCCCGCTCTTTGGTGGCGGCCGTGGCGACTTGTTGCCGGAGTGTGTCTCGGCCTTGCATGCGGCGTGAAGTGGAGTGGCCTGTATTTCGTAGTCGCATTTGGGCTGTTGACGGTCCTGTGGGATGTCGGCAGTCGGCGAACAATCGGCGTGAGGATGCCGTTTCGCGCGATGCTGGTCCGCGATGCAATCCCGGCATTCTTGTCCATCGTTGGCGTCGCAATCGTTGCCTACCTGGCAACCTGGACAGGCTGGTTCCTCTCCGCTGACGGCTGGGATCGCACCTGGGCCGCGGATGGTCAGTCCTCATTCGGTTGGATACCCGCGCCGCTGCGCAGCCTTTGGCACTATCACGCAGAAGCCTGGAGCTTCCATACCGGACTCGATGCCGATCACTCGTACGAAGCGAACGTGTGGGGCTGGCCCGTACAGGCGCGGCCGACTTCGTTCTACTACGAATCGCCCGAGGGCGTGTGTGGTGCCAGCAAGTGCTCACAGGAGGTGCTTGCGCTCGGGAATCCGCTGATCTGGTGGGCAGCAACTGCCGCGCTCTTCCACCAAGCATGGCGTTGGGTCGGTCGCCGAGACTGGCGCTCCGGTGCCGTTCTTTGTGGCTTCCTGGCTGGCTGGTTCCCCTGGGTCTTCTTCGAGAACCGGACCATCTTCAGCTTCTACTCGATCGTGTTCCTGCCATTCATGGTGATGGCATTGGCGATGAGTCTCGGGGTGATCCTTGGCCCAGCCCATGCGCCCGGGAACAGGCGCATCATTGGCGGCGTCGCCGTCGGCTCGTTCATCGTGCTCGCGATCGCGTTGAGCTGGTTCTTCTATCCGATTTGGACGGGCATACCGATTCCCTACGAACAATGGAACCTGCGGATGTGGTTCCCCTCCTGGGTATGACCGCCCATTAGTCGCGCAGGTGCGCGGTCCACTTCTCTTCGATGTTCCCCGCCCGGTATGTAACGAGAGCAACGACCCACGTAACAACAAACAGGACGACGATCATGAATCCGACGTAGTCCAGATTGATTTCGCCAATCCAAGCGAAAGGCCCCGAGGTGACATTGAGCTTTTCAGCGACGATGCCAATCAACTCGATCGAGCCGATAACTAGCGCAATGAACACCGACAGGGCCGTGATGGTGATGTTGTAGTACACCTTCCGAACAGGCTTCGAGAACGCCCAACCGTAGGCGAAGTTCATGAAGCAGCCATCGATGGTGTCGAGCAGGGTCATCCCGGCGGCGAATAGCAGTGGCAAGCAGAGAATCGCGTACCAGGGCAAAGCGAACGCGGCGGCTCCCCCAGCGAGCACCAGTAAAGAAATCTCCGTAGCGGTGTCGAAGCCCAACCCGAACAACAACCCGACGGGATACATCTGCCAGGGCTTTCGCACGAGCTTGGTCACTCGTCCCAGATAGCGATTAAACAGTCCGCGTTCATTGAGGTGCTTTTCCAACTCGGCTTCCGAGTATTGACCAGAGCGCATTTGGGCGAATACGCGCATGATCTTGCGTAGCACCACGAGATTGATCAGGCCAATCGCGATCAGAAACACGCCGCTGATCAGCGTTCCGATCAAGCCGAAGGTTGACTGCAGCGCAGATGCCGAATCCTCGACCTGTCCCGCGAGCGCTCGCACGCCGAAGCTAAGCAAGATGCACAGCCCGAACACCACCGACGAGTGCCCCAACGAGAACCAGAATCCAACAGATACCGGCTGCTGACCATCCGCCATGAGCTTTCGCGTGGTGTTGTCGATAGCAGCAATGTGATCGGCGTCGAAGGCGTGGCGCATTCCGAGCATGAACGCCGTCACACCGATACCGACACCAAGCACGCCTGATGAGCCGAGTGAGAGGTTCTGGGGCGCAACGACGAGGAACAGAATTCCCCAACCCAGCACATTCAGCAGCAAAATTACGGCCGCCATCCCAGAAAGCGACACCCATTGCGAGCGGTTGAGCCTGATCCGCGAGGTCGACAATGATCCTGTTAATCGGCTACTCACCTAGCAAAGCTTAGGCGGCGGCAACGCACCCCCAACATGCAGAGGCATCGGCTCAGGAGAGGGGTTGGCGTGAAGCGCGCGTCAGTGCGGAGATGGTTCCACCGGGATTCTGACCCTGCCGTGACGCAGGTTCGCTTTGTGAAGGAGCAAAACTGCCCGCGGCTGCACTTCTCGAAACCCAGCCAACACATCCTTGATCTGGTTTACCGGTCCACCCGCCGAGGCTGGTGTACCGACCCCTTCTGGCGGGCACCCTTCTGATCGAAGGTCGAAGCAGCGTTCGGCCCAAACAGAGGAGAAGATCGTGATCGGAAGAGTTATCTCAGCATTTGCAGTCACAAGCGTATGTTTTGCTGCGTTAGCTGTTCCAGCGGCTGCGCAGTCGCAACCTTCGCCAGCACCCGCAGCTCCTGCCGAGATAACACAAAACATCGGGCACCCAGTGGAGCAATTCGAGATGCACACGATCGGCCCGCAGCGTGGGCATGTCGCACTAGTCGGGTCCGCCCCCGTTCCCTTTGACTGGGCGATTCGTGCCACCAACGTTCGGGTCTTCGTTGACGGACACCGAGTCAACGCACGCGCATGCATGAAGTATGGCGGAGAGACCATCATTGAAACGGCATTCCGGCAATGCCCTGGTACCTACACGGTCGTCGTGGAACTTGTGATGAAGGAGAGTCACAAGAAGGTCGCTGTGTCCCATCCAGTCGTTGTCACCGTAACGGGCTCCTGACCCAACGCCACTGCCTACGTTCGTGGCTGGGTTCAAATCACCGCACACAAACAAA
>DMNR01000084.1 GCA_003452655.1 Actinomycetota bacterium
TGGGCTACTGCCCCCGGCCGAACAGTGCTGCAGTGGGACAAGGATGACTGTGCTGCAGTGGGACTCGTCAAGTTCGACCTGCTCGGTCTTGGGATGTTGGAGGCAATCCATCGCGCACTCGACCTGGTAGCCGATTTCCATGGAGTCACTGTTGACTTGGCGACTCTGCCTCAGGAAGACGAGGTGTATCGGCGACTGTGTGCAGCAGACACCGTTGGCGTGTTCCAGATTGAATCGCGAGCGCAGATGGCGACACTGCCCAGACTCAAGCCCCGAAATTTCTACGACCTCGTGGTCGAGGTTGCCCTGATTCGACCGGGTCCGATTCAGGGCGGCTCAGTTCATCCCTATCTACGCAGACGCAACGGTCAGGAGCCGATCACCTATCTGCACCCAAGCCTTGAACCTTCTCTCCGCAAGACCCTTGGGGTTCCGATCTTTCAGGAACAACTGATGCAGATGGCGATCGATGTCGCCGGATTTACACCTGCTGAAGCAGATCAACTGCGGCAAGCCATGGGGTCGAAGCGATCGGCGGACAAGATGGAGGCTTTGCGTGATCGACTCTATTCCGGCATGGCAGAACGAGGCATTACCGGCGATCCCGCAGATCAAGTCTTCACTTCTCTCGCTGCTTTCGCCAGCTTCGGTTTCCCCGAATCCCATGCCGCTTCGTTCGCCTACCTCGTCTACGCCAGTGCCTGGTTGAAGCTGCACTACCCAGCAGCTTTCCTCGCAAGCTTGCTCAACTCCCAGCCCATGGGGTTCTGGTCACCAGCTTCACTGGTTGCCGATGCTCGTCGTCATGGCGTGACGGTCTTGCGCGCGGACGTCAATGTCAGTTCTGCCATTGCCTGCCTTGAGCCCGACCCACAAACCTCCAGCGCAAACGTCCGCCTCGGTCTCACCAGCATCAAAGGAATCGGCACAGCAGTGGCACAGCGCATCGAGGCCGAGCAACCCTTCGCCAATCTTGATGACCTGGCGCGTCGTACAGAGCTGAATCGGGCGCAGCTTGAGGTGCTCGCCACTGCCGGAGCTACTTCCAGTTTGGACCAAGGCCGACGCCGCGAGAGCCTGTGGAGCGCTGGCACCGTCGCACATCAGTCACAAGATCAACTACCTGGGTTGATCTTTGGAGATAGCGCACCACCCCTGCCACCCATGTCACCCGACGACACCCTGATCGCCGATATTCAGACCACCGGAATCAGTGTGGATTCGAATCCGATGCAGCTGCTGCGACATCGCCTCCGTGGATATCCGGTCGTTCCCGCAGACAAGCTTGGCGCACGCCAGCATGGAAGCAGGGTCACAGTGGCGGGAGTGATCACCCACCGACAGCGGCCAGAAACAGCTGCGGGGGTTACCTTCATAAGCCTGGAGGATGACACCGGCCTGATCAATGTCGTGTGTTCGATGGATCTTTGGACGCGCCACAAGAAGGTTGCTCGATCCGCAGTCGCCCTCCTGGTTCGCGGCTACCTGGAATCTGCCGATGGTGCGATCAACGTAGTCGCCCACGAGCTTGAGGATTTGCATATCACTGCTGCTCCTGCCGCCCGAAACTTCCGCTAGATGTGCCAGCAGTCACTTTGCAACGCACCCACGGCAATACCGGAAATGGCCGGTAGGCGACCTAGGCTTCACCGAACACCATCGGCAAACGTGGGGCAACCAGCATGAGCATCATCACGCGAGCACTCACATCGCGTAGCGGTGCCGCAGATTCTCCATCGCGGAGCGCTGCTGCCAATTCACCGACGCCGGACTCGCGCTCTACCGGTGACAAAACACCACACGTCACCCACAACACGCCACCACTGGGCTACCTGCCATCACTTGATGGAATCCGAGCAATCGCTGTGCTCGCCGTCATGGTGTTCCACTCGGCGCTGCCGTGGTTGCCAGGCGGATTCCTCGGCGTCGACGTCTTCTTCGTTCTGTCCGGCTTCCTAATCACAACCCTGTTGCTCCAGGAAGTCGAACGAACGGGACGAATTCACTTCGGCGCCTTCTATTTGAGACGTGCCCGACGCCTGCTTCCTGCCCTTGCTGTCGTCCTTGTTGCGAGCGCAGCACTCGTGGTCCTGTTCGCCCCCGACGCAGCCGCCCGACTTCGCGAGGACATCGTCGCGTCGAGCTTCTACGTCACCAACTGGTGGAACATCCTCAGCGACCAGTCCTATTTCGAAGCGATGGGTCGCCCGCCGATGCTCCAGCATCTGTGGTCCCTCGGGCTCGAGGAGCAGTTCTACCTCATCTGGCCAGCCGTCCTGCTGTTTGTGTTCCGTCGCAAGGGCCGGGATGGAGTTCGAAAGATCGCCCTCATCGGCGCCTTCGCAAGCACCATCTGGATGCTCATCCTTTCCTTCACGATGGGAATGCCGACCGATCAAGACCCAAGTCGCCTGTACTTCGGCAGCGACACCCACGCAATGACGATTCTCGCCGGGGCGGCGCTGGCGACCGTCTGGCGTCCACGCGCCCTCCCCCGCCGACTCGCGCCCGGCCCAACAGCTGCCTT
>DMNR01000340.1:0-358 GCA_003452655.1 Actinomycetota bacterium
CGCAACCCACTGCGCGGCGATCGTAGCGACTGCGATCGTGGCGATCACTCCCCCCGACACTCGGCTCGAGTCGCGCGGCGAGTAGTAAGCGTCCGTCTCACCGGCGACGTCGTCGCCAGCATTGCGGACATTCGCTTGCACCGCTGCCGCAAGCGCGTCTGTCGCGCGCTCGTAGTTGACCGCGTTGATCATGTAGCGTTGCACCTGCCGGTTAGCCCTTACGTCGAACACAAACTGACGCATGCCCCTTTCAGGCAGGGCTCGGTTTGAAACCAGCATCACATCGAACGGCGATTTAGCGCTAGCTCTTGCCATATCTTCTCCTGAACCGTTGTAAGAACCGCCTAACCCAGGCTCG
>DMNR01000340.1:367-3872 GCA_003452655.1 Actinomycetota bacterium
GGTGGCTTGGCCTTCGGCCTGGCCTGCGGCTTGGTCGGGGGGCCGGGCTTCAGCTTAACGTCGGCGACGTTCTGGGGGCCTTTCACTTCGATCTTGTTCCACCCGTCACCGAGCGGATCGCTCGCACTCCATGGCTTGTAAGTAGGTGGCTTGCCACGGGCCGCAGCCGCCATGATGGGATCGGCCGACTTCGCCGCCGCTTCTCTAAAAGCCGACGTCGTCCGCTCGATCTGGTAGAGAGCGGCCCGGCGGATCGTAAAGAACGATCGGAATGCTTGCTCAATGTGGCGAGCTGTCTCCCAAGAGATCGAGACGTTCATGGTCAATCCCTCTGGGTAGCAGAATGAATTGACTTCGTTCGCCAGCTCCGGGTTGTCAGCGCATCGCTTGGCCGCCTCCTTTTCCCAGTCATACTTAGGCGGCGGTGCGTTCGGATACGACGGCTGCACCGTCATGATCGTCGCTAGTCGATTGGGGCTCCATGGCAGATCGAACTCGTCGAGATAGACCCCCTCGTCGACTTGGTTCTTCGGCATCCGCGGAAGGTTGCGAATTCTCGTACACTGCAACCAGTGTCGGTAGCACTTCTCTACCTCCTCGGAGCGCACCAACGCATGCAAGGGCGTGAGACTGTGAATCGCCGCCGCGATCGCTGCCATGCTAGTGTTTAGCGTGACCGACCCGGTTGGCCCCGGCATCCCGTTATTAGCTGTGCTCCATGATGTATATGGGTACGTCCCGACCGAGAACAGATATGTGTAATCTGGAGGCGGGATAAATGCTTGATTGAAGTACGCCGACTCCATCTTGACGATAAGGCGCTGAAGGAACTTCGGCGCCCCCTCTAGACCCGCGTCCTGCAGCTCGGCCAGGGTCGCAGCGGGCAACGTGCCGAAGTAGGTCGCATCGTATTTCTTGGGGATCGGCGCGATGCCCGGCTGTCGGATCCGGTGAACCCGCTTTCCCACACTGAAGCCGCTAAGGGGGCTCCACTGCGGAAACTCGATTCCATTCTCTGCGGACATGAAGCCGTATCCCCCCGTAAAGGGGGGCGTCTCCCAAGTGGGAAGCAGAATGTCCGACTTGGCAGAACGGTGGCTCATCCAAACGATGCCTTCGTTATACTGCGCCAGGAAATCGCTCTCGTCCCACCCAAAAGCTTGATTGTATAGATCGACTTTCCCGACAGGGAGCCCGCCCGCGTAGACGGCAGTGGACCAGTCGCCAGGGGCGATCCATCGGGCGATGGTTCTGTTTCGTGCGTTCTCCCATCGCTTCCCGTTGCCCTCGATATCCTTATCCAGGCGCCCTTCGAGGTATCCGGCGGCCGCGCCAACGGCCGACACCGCGATCCCGACAGCCCCGAGCACGCCGGAGCTTGCAGTCAGCCCTTTATAGGCCGTCATAATGGCCGCGACAGCGGCTCGCGCTCCGCTGAAAGCGGGGAAAACTTCGGTGAGTCTATCCGCTAGAAGTGGCGCGAGCGTGTTGCTGGCCAGCTTTGGATCGTTCAGATCCAGGCCCGTCTCCGCGATGACGTTGCCGGTGATTGTCATAGCTAGGCCCACTGAATCGAGAGGGTATCCTCAAGCTCGCGCTTAAGACACTTCGTCAGGCTTGCCGAGTCTGTTGCCGCACAAGCGAAGTTGCGGATCATCGTCGGATACTTCCGTTGCAATTCGAGCGTCCCGAATCTGGCGTCCACGAGCCATCCGCCGTCAACTTCAGGATAGCTTGCCGCCGAGTCGTTTACGAAGAAGACAGGAAGCGTGTTCGGCCATTTGCTAACGTCTGGAATTGGCCCGTCGCTTACGATCAGGACCGCGGCCTGAAACGTGTTCGGGTTGCCCTCCTCACCGGGCAATGGGATCCCCTTGCGGCGCCAGCCCTTGACCCCGGCAACAATCGTCCTTTCCCACTTCGCGCCGGGGTCCTCGCCACCATCGCCGGTGCCGGCCTTACCCTTATCAAAGGGGTTCAGGTTAAGGCCTGCGTTGCCTTTGCCGAAGCCGACGCCCCACCCATCGGTAGGGCCGTCTTCGTCCCTTCGCCACCATTGAACGAGCTTGTAAATGCCGTAGGCCGCAGCGCTGAGAAGGCCGAGCGCTACGACGTTGCTACCCGTAGACTTTTCGTCGTCCTCGCCACCGAGAAGCGTTGACGGGAGCGCCTGCGGTGGTACGCCGCCAAGCCTCGACTCCAAGGCAATCTTCGCCTCTGTAGCATTCGGCGCCTTGACTGTGTAGAACGTGCGATCAAGCCCGTTCACAACGTAGCGCCACTCTCGAAGCCCATCTTTTCCAGCCTGCGTCACTCCAAGGAGTGTGGTTGTAACCTTGGGCATTCGACCTCTACAGGTAGGGAGCGAGCAGGCCCCGGACAGAGGAAAGCGCCTCGTCGGCCGTTGCGGCCGTGACGTCGAACTCGCGGGTCGGTGTCCCGCCGATCATCACCTCGACCGCGCCGGGGCTGCGAACTGTGTCCGCCGCCGCGAGGGGGAAGGCCAGGACCGCGATCGCGTCGCGAAGCGTGCCACGCGCGGCATCGTAGGAGCTTGAGCGGGGGAGTGTCAGGAATTGGTCCGCAGGCAGATCCGAGAACACAACGATCTTGAGCGCCTTTGTCGGATCGTCACCCGCGAGCTTGCCCTGTGCCCCATGGTAAGCGAGGGGCCGCCAGCTCGACACCATGGCATCGGAGGGGGCACCGGAACGGACCGCACTGCGGGTGAATGAACGGCGCGCGAACGTCGAGTTGCTCCGCGGGGCTGCCGCTGTTCTCGCAGTCGCGGGCGTGACAGTGAACGGGGAACTTCTCACGGCCTGAACAGTGAAATTGGTGTCCTCGGGGCTGCCGTCGGTGTCGCCAGTGTCGCTGGTGTCGGCCGGTGCAACCTCCGCCCCGTTGTTCACCAGCGGGCGGGCCTTCATCTGCCCGGGCCTGGCAACCGGGCTTTTCGGCTTGCGCTTCAGGTGCTTGTAAATGACGTAGGCACCCGCGGCAACCGCTCCCATCAGCACGAGAGTGGCCCCCGCTTCACCGGCCCCGAGTTCTTGCAGGGCGGCCGCGTCTCCTTCGACGTATCGCGAGAGCCGATCGGATGCGTCGTGCTCGTGACGCGCGCGCACCTGATAGACGACTGGTTGACGATTGACGAGCACGGAAAAGGTGTATTCCCGCTCGCCGTCCTTGTCGGGTTCTCCGACCTTCAGCATTGACATTTTCATGCAGCCTCGTTTGCTAGGTGAGATCGTTTCCGATGAATGCGGGGTGGGAGCTGAGCTGTTGCGAGAGGCGCGCGAGTACCACGGGCTTGAGCGGAGCCATCGCCATCGCCATTCGCGGGGCGTTCTTCGCCGCGTCGATGATCGGGCTGTAGTCGAATTGGCGGAAGTACGCGGCGACCTCCTCGACCGTGTGATCGCGAAGGGTCATGTTGCTAAAGCTGGTAGCGGCGACTCCCGTCGTCTGCTGGCGCTTCGCCCACCTTGCCGCGCGGTCGATG
>DMNR01000267.1 GCA_003452655.1 Actinomycetota bacterium
GCTGTCTGCCTCGGTGGTTCACCTGCGATCGCCGCAACGACGGACTTTTCGACAGTCGGAGCGGCGTCATTCACTGTTCCCAGCGGTGTCAACTCTTTGCAGATCACCGCAATCGGCGGTGGCGGGGGAGGCGTGGGCAAGCGTGGAGGTCACGGCGCCGTGGTTCAGACGTCATTGTGCGTCCTGCCGAATCAAGTTCTTTCCCTGTTCGTTGGCGGAGGTGGCGCGACGAATAGTGCGCCAAATGGTGCCGCGGGCGGTGGCTCAACATCGATTGATCCCACGACTTCCCACCGGATCATCGCCGGTGGCGGAGGCGGATCCGCTTCCGTGTCGAACGGCACGGGCGGCGATGGTGCTGCTGCCAACACCGCGGCGGGAGGAACTGGAAACGCAGGCGTCAATTTCGGTGGTCCGGGTGGCTCAGATGGGATCGGAGGGAGCGGTTCGGCGGGCTTGACAACACCCGGAGGTAATGGGAATGGTGGCAGCGGAGGTTCCGTTGTTGCCGATCTAGGTGGTGTCGGCTTTGCCGGTGGCGGCGATGGCGGCGATGGCGGCGCCAGCGATGGTCTTGGTGGCGGTGGCGGCGGCTACGGTGGCGGTGCCGGGGGATACAGCGGCGGTGGGGCAGGCGGCAGCGCAGGTCCAACCGGTTCGACATTCTCGCCGTCTTCCAACGGTGGCGCAGCCCATACATCGGGGGGAGCCGGGTCGATCTCTATTGTTACGAGCACGGTTTCTGAGTCGATCTGCCCATTAAGCTCCGGCACGGACCAAGTGATTGTTGCCGGTGGTGTCGTGGTGCCAAAGTCCATTCCACTTGAGGGTAAGCGGCTTGTCTTGAAGGCAAAGACGGTCACCAATGCGGGGCAGAAGGTAAAAGTCTCGGCAAAGTGCACATCCCGAAATAGGGGGGATCTGACCTATTGCAGATTGATTCGCACGTCTGGGGGCTCCACAGTCCTAAAGACGTATGGCTACCACCTCAAGATTCGCCTCGTGTGGAAAGCCCCCGCAGCGAATGGATATGCGGCTTACAAGAAGGTCAAGTACTACACCAACTAGCGCTCTTCCCTTCTGGGAAGCGTGCTGCCACGCCCTCTGTCGAACTGGTGCGTTAGACCGTGGGAGTGAGGGTGGAGGAAGGAACTGCTAATCCCTCGATCACGGCCGGGGTCGCGATCGGTCTCGCTTGCCCGCGAACCTGGTGTGGCGTCTTTCGAGAAGCGGGTCGGTTGAATATGCGGATCAGCGCAACAGTCGCCACCGCAAGAGTCGAGATCAGCGATAGCGACCAGGCGAGTAGATCGTCGGTCCCTGCCAAGATTCCGTGGAGAATCGCCAGCGGCCAGACGGCGTACGCGACGACATGAACGGTCTGCCAGATGTTGAACGAGATGAAGCGCCGTCCCAGGCTGGTGATGACGAGAACCAGCATGAGGTCGATCGAGATTGCCGCAAGTCCGACTGCGAACCGTTCGTAGCCCGAACTGAATGGCACGACGACATTGAGCAGATCAACGCTGACGAAGCTGTCGGCGACGATCGCTGCGATGTGGATGCCGAGCATCGCGCAAGCGAGGTAGGCAACGCGTCGGTGTAGGCCATTGGTCAGATAGCGCGACCAGGGCCGTGAGCGAAAGTCGCCAGAGCTCAGGATGCCTAACACCATCACCGCGCTCAGGAGTACGGTCGCGGCGAGCCCAGTGCTGCGGGCCAGAATCCACAGAATGCTCATGATGCACCACTGTTGCCGTGTGACCCACCGTTCGACGGGCCGCGTTGGAATCCGCCGTTAGGAGCCGAGTTGGACTTGGGTGTCGTGCTCCATGAGCCGGAATCACCGTCGTCGCTGGAGCCGGAATCCGGCGCTGGGACCAGGTTGCGGCTTGTTCCGCCTTGGAGTGACTGCGAGCTCTCAACCGACTTGTCATTCGCACTGACCGCCGAGGCCACTGCGATGCCAGTCCCAAGGCCCAGGACGCCGACCATCGACAGTGAGACCGCAACTGCGGTGGCACGGTTGAGTTTGCGAATGTCTTGGCTTCGGTTTCCGGCGCGCCGCGGCGGCTTGGGTGGGTTCGGTGGAGCCGAGCCCGGGCCAGCAACGTTCTGCCAGTTGCCCGTTGGAATCGGGTTCTGTGAGTTCGGATCCGGACGTTGAGGATTTGGCGGGTTCGTGTAGCTCATGGAGAAGAGACTCCGATGTGAACCTGAGTGTCGGCTGAGCCTTATCTGTGAGTTAGCTGTGAACGACTTGTTTGACGTGTGGCGTGCGCCACTTGTCGACGTGTGCCGCATTGGCTCTAGGGTTAGCGGGTGACGACAGTGAAAGAGGTCTGCGAGCTCCTTGAGGGCTGGTTCCCCGCGCAGTTGGCTGAATCGTGGGATGCAGTGGGGCTCGTGGTCGGACGCCCGGAGAACCCCGTGACGTCGGTGTTGTTGACTGTCGACGTCACCGAGGAGACTGTCGCTGAGGCCATTACCGACGGAGTCGACATCATCATCGCTCACCACCCGCTGCTGTTCGGTGGAGTCACGAGCGTGGCGGCAACCGACTACAAGGGTCGCATCATTCACGACCTCATCGGGGCGAATATCGCGTTACTCGTCGCGCACACCAATGCTGATTCTGCCGATCCTGGAGTGTCTGACGCCCTGGCCGAAGCATTGGGTGTTCGGCACACGTGCCCCCTTGAACCGTCTGCGGGCCTGCGCCTAGACAAGTTCGTTGTTTTCGTCCCCGC
>DMNR01000352.1:0-3650 GCA_003452655.1 Actinomycetota bacterium
TCTAGGGTCTAGGGTCTAGGGTCTTGGTCGGGGGTCTTCTCCCGAGTATCTCGGGCCGTCTTCGGCAACGGCTCTTTTTTTATTCTCTGGACGTCATCGAACTGCGGCAGCGGTGCCCGCAGACCGCCGAGCAGGAAAGGCATCAGCCGCTGCGCCAGCCGTCTCGCCAGCACCGTGTCGTCCGTCTCATCGGTTACCTCCTCGCCAGCCAGATCGCCCACCTCGCAACCGGTGACGACCTGCAGCACATCGGTGCCGGCAATGGCGTAGGACATGGCGCCGAGCATGAAATGCAGGCGCCAGACAATCTCCGCCTTCGGTACGTCGGGCAAGGCACTGAACAGCGCCAGTTTGTAACGATCGATTACCTCGGCATACTCGCCGGCGAAAAAGGTCCGGATGAACTCGGCGGGCTCGGTCAAGGTGCGGCCAAGCAGGCGCAGAAAGACCATCCCACCCAGGGCCGGATTCTCACCCATGCGCAAGAGGGTGCCGAAAAAGGCTTCTAGGATTTGCGACGGCTTGAGCGGCGCCCCGGCCGCCTGCTCTTCAAGCTTGTCCAGTGCCTGCAAACGCTCGTGGTTGAGCCAGGCAAGGCGACGCCGGAAGACCTCGCGCAGTAAAGCCTCTTTCGACCCGAAGTGGTAATTCACCGCCGCCAGATTGACCTCTGCTGCACTCGTGATGGTCCGCATCGACGTCGCCTCATAGCCGTTCTCCATGAACAGACGTTCGGCCACGTCAAGGATGCGTTCGCGGGTATCGCTGCCATTTTTCTGATCGGACATTGGACAGATGATCCAGTTAAGACGGATGCGGGAGAACTCTGATGACTCTGCCGAACCATTTCGTTCAAACGTTCGTTTTAATATTAGGCCCACAGCACCGTGAATGCAAGGATTTTTTCAACTTTCTGCATCTGCCTTGAGACCGGCCTCGACAACAGGGCATACTCCACTGATCCGAAACTCGATTGAACAGCCCGACCCATGCGCCGCACCGCCTCGCCCTACCCTGCCCCCGTCAGCCCCGCCGCTGCCAACGCCCACCTCGGGGCCACCTTGCACAAGTTGCTGCCCTATCTGTGGCAATACAAATGGCGTGTGCTGCTGGCCTTGTCCTGTCTGTTCAGCGCCAAGCTAGCCAACGTCACCGTGCCCCTAGTCTTCAAGGAGATGATCGACGGCCTGAGCAGCACTCAGCAGGCACTCGCCTTGCCAGCCCTGTTGCTCCTGCTGTATGGCGCGCTGCGCTTTTCCACCTCTCTGTTTACCGAGCTGCGCGAGATTCTTTTCGCGCGCGTCACACAACGGGCCGTGCGCCGGATCGCCCTCGAGGTCTTCCGTCACCTGCACGAACTCTCGCTTCGCTTTCATCTCGAACGACAGACCGGCGGAGTTTCGCGCGACATTGAGCGTGGCAGCCGATCGATTTCGAGTCTGATCAGCTACACGCTCTACTCGATCCTCCCGACCCTGGTCGAAATCACCCTCGTCCTGGTCATTCTGCTGCTGCGCTACGACAGTGCCTTTGTCCTTATCACCCTCGCTTCGCTGGCGACCTACGTCGTGTTCACAATCAAGGTCAGCAACTGGCGGATCGCCATTCGGCGGAAGCTCAACGAGATGGATTCGGCGGCGAATACCCGCGCGATCGATAGCCTGCTGAATTACGAAACGGTCAAGTACTTCAATAACGAGGAGTACGAAGCGCGGCGTTACGACCGGCAGATGCAGGAGTGGGAAGACGCGGCGACCCGCAGCCAGGTATCACTGTCCTGGCTCAATCTTGGTCAGCAGGTCATCATCGCCCTGGGGGTCACGGCCATGATGTGGCGAGCGGCAAGTGGTGTGGTTGACGGCAGCATGACCATCGGCGACCTGGTCCTGGTCAACGCCTTCCTGATTCAGCTTTACATGCCGCTCAACTTTCTCGGGGTGGTTTACCGCGAGATTCGCCAGGCACTAGCGGACATCGAGCGGATGTTCGACCTCCTGGCGGTCAACCGGGAAATTGCCGACGCTCCCGACGCTGCTTGTCTAGCCGCCGGAGCGGTGCAGATCCGGTTTTCGGAGGTCGACTTTTCCTATGAACCAAACCGGCAAATCCTGCAGCGCATTGACTTTGCGATTCCTGCCGGACGGACGGTCGCTGTTGT
Organism: Actinomycetota bacterium; assembly: GCA_003452655.1. Taxonomy (GTDB): domain Bacteria; phylum Actinomycetota; class Actinomycetes; order S36-B12; family UBA10799; genus UBA10799. The sequence continues at coordinate 2,159 of DMNR01000352.1, forward strand.
TGGCGAATCCGGTTCTGGAAAATCCACCCTGGCGCGCCTTCTGTACCGCTTCTACGACGTCAGCGCCGGCCACATTCTAGTCAATGGTGTCGATCTTCGCGATCTGACGCAAACGAGCCTGCGGAGCGCAATTGGCATCGTTCCGCAGGACACGGTCCTGTTCAACGACACCATCTACTACAACATCCAGTACGGCCAGCCCGAAGCGAGTCGAGAACAGGTGATTGCCGCGGCCGCAGCAGCGCAACTCTCGAGTTTTATCGACTTGCTCCCCGATGGCTATGAAACGAGGGTCGGCGAGCGTGGCCTGAAGCTCTCCGGCGGGGAGAAGCAAAGGGTGGCGATTGCCCGGGCACTGCTGAAGAACCCACCGGTGCTGATCTTCGACGAAGCGACGTCGGCACTCGACTCGAAAACCGAGAAGGCCATTCAGGCGAGTCTTGATAACGCGGCACGTGGTCGCACGACACTGATCATTGCCCACCGGCTATCGACCATCATGAATGCCGACGAGATCCTGGTAATGGATGCTGGTCGAATAGTCGAACGCGGCTCCCACATGAAACTGCTGGATGCCTCAGGTCTGTATGCGCAAATGTGGGCACTGCAGCAGCTGGAAGAGTCCAGCGACGCACCTGCGTTGCTCGTCTCCCAGTGCTGACCCTAGTAGCCTCGCCCACGAACTGCACAAGGCAACCTGACCGACTCATGGCCCGCCAGAGCACATCGTGAACCGCCGATATCAGCCGCTAGCGGGGAAACCCCGCGGGGCTAGGCAGCTTTCCCTGCGGCACGTTCGCCGACAAAAAAACGCCAGGCGTGACCTGGCGTTTTCTCAAGTCGGGCTGAAGTGCCAGACGGCCTAGCTTGCTACCGTCGCCGAATCGCCCAGCGAATCAGGCCTGTCGAGCAATTCGACGAACGCCATCGGCGCATTGTCACCATCGCGGAAGCCACACTTCAGGATCCGAAGATAACCGCCATTGCGGCTTGCGTAACGCGGTCCAAGTTCGTCAAACACCTTGACTACCATGTCCCGATCCCGCAAACGATCAAAAGCGAGCCGGCGGTTGGCGAGACTCGGCTTCTTGCCGAGCGTGATGATCGGCTCGATGACGCGGCGAAGCTCCTTGGCCTTCGGCAGCGTCGTCTTGATGACCTCTTCACGAAGCAACGAGACCGTAATATTGCGCAACATCGCCAGACGGTGGGCGCTGGTACGATTCAGTTTGCGAAGACCCAAACGGTGACGCATATCAATTCCTTCCTGTTCTTTTCCGGCTGCTCACTTCTCGAGTCCGGCCGGAGGCCAGTTCTCTAACTTCATGCCCAGTGTCAGACCGCGGGCGGCCAACACTTCCTTGATCTCATTAAGCGACTTTCGTCCAAGATTGGGCGTTTTGAGCAATTCGTTTTCGGTGCGCTGAATCAGATCACCGATGTAGTAAATATTCTCTGCCTTCAGACAATTAGCCGAACGAACCGTCAGCTC
>DMNR01000352.1:3803-4205 GCA_003452655.1 Actinomycetota bacterium
CCGTCGCTCAACTCACGAAGGTTGCCTGCAACGTAGCCGCGCGACCGCTCAACCTTCATTTCCATGGCCAACTTGCCACCAGCCGACAGGTGCGCAATCACGTGCTCCGGATTGATGATCTCGACATCGTGAGAAACTTCGATGTCGGCAGCCCGGACGACGCCCTTCCCTTCCTTTCGGAGATGCAGGACGACTTCTTCACGGTTGTAGAGTTTGAAAACCACGCCCTTCAGGTTGAGGAGGATATCCACCACGTCCTCCTGAACACCGTCGATCGTCGAGTACTCGTGAAGTACGCCTTCGATGCTGACTTCGGTCGGTGCATAACCAGGCATCGACGACAGCAGGATTCGGCGCAAAGCATTACCTAGGGTGTGTCCGTAACCGCGTTCAAACGGCTCC
>DMNR01000377.1:0-640 GCA_003452655.1 Actinomycetota bacterium
CGAGGTCGGCTGGGATCTCCTCGACCGCCCACACCGGGGCACCCAGTTCAGCCACCTTAGGGCTGATGACGGTTTCGACGTCGACGTGGACGTTGCCGTCGCGGTCGGTGACTGGCATCGGCTCGGGAAGCTCGATGCTCTCGCCAGACTTGAGCTTGCCGCCCCTGGCCGTCGGAAGTTTCTCCAGGATCTCCTTGACGTGCTCGGAGTAGCGGAAGATGCCAGCGACATTGTCGAACAGCAGGTTCGACAGGAAGCCGCGGCGCACGACCTCACGGGCCTTGAATACCTGCGGGAAGATCAGCACCTGTGCGGCGTCCAGCTCGATCATCCGGCCCTCAGAATCCTCGCCGATGACCGGGAAGAAGTTGAGAAGGCGCTTGATGTTCTCCTGGCGGTCAGCGGTGGTCCACGAGGGGCTGACGCTGAGGTTGTTGGCGAAGGCGTCGTACACGGTGAGCGTGCGCTCGGGGGCAAAGTCGAAGATGTAGGCGTTCTTCTTCTGGAGGACTGCCCCTGAGCGCTCGACGCCACACGGGTTCTGCGCCCGGAACGCGGCCTGCATGTAGAGAGAGGGCGAGGTGACGTTGGACAGCATGATGACCGCGGTCCACTCCGGCACGGTGACGCCGGTGGTGAG
>DMNR01000377.1:735-2951 GCA_003452655.1 Actinomycetota bacterium
CGGATCTCGTCGCGCAGCTCGGGCGTCGAGAACGGGTACTTCTCGTTGGTGGTGAGGCAGTCGAGGAACTTGAGGATATCCGCCTCGTGCTCGAAGTAGCCGCTGTCCTTGGTGGCGAAAAAAGCGCCTAGGTCGAAGGTGTAGTCGATGTTGCCGGACTCTTCGTCGACGGCGACGCCCAGCGCCAGCTGGTCGGTGATCATGCGGGACACCTGGTAGGTGAGCATGTTGAGCTTCGGCAGGGCGGCGTAGGGGTTGTCGGTACCCGGGTCAGCCCACGACTCAAGTGCCTCGCGCTCGTCCTGGTAGGTCCAGTTGAAGATCTGGTCTTGGGAGAACTTGCCCGCGGCCAGGGCGCGGAATGGCGTGCCCGACAGGTGCAGTGTGTGGGAGCGCTTGATGTGGTCGAAGGCGACGTCGGTTTTGGTAGTGTCAACTCCCTCGTGGGCCTCGTCGATCACGAGCAAGTCCCACACGAACTCGGCGATGTGCTTGAGCTTCGTGTGCACCCCGCCGAAGTACTGCGAGCCCTTGAGGTCCTGCAGCGACACGAACTCGACGATCCTGGGATCAGCATCCGAGTGTTCGTACAACATCTTCCGCCACTGCTCGCGCGACATCGGACTGCGGGCGGCCAACGACGGGGACTCGGAGACGAACTTGAACGTGGTCTGGTGGCCAATGAACTTGACGAAGTCGTCGTACCAGGAGTTGGCGATGGCCGGGCGGTTGGTGACGATGAGCACCTTGCGGACGTCGAGGCGCCGCATCAGATCGTACGTGGTGAGGGTCTTGCCGAACCGCGGCTTGGCGTTCCACAGGATCTCGCTCCGACCATCGTGGAAGGCGGCAAGAGCCTGTTCGACGGCCGCGTGCTGCTCTGGCCGCAGCACATAGTCTTCGTGACCATCGGCCTGGAGGTCAGAGTAGTCCTGCCCCGCGAAGGCATAGAAGTAGTCAATGGACTTCTTGGGCAGGCCCTCGAACTTGTGCCACTCGGTGCGCGGCTTCAGCTCGCGCTCCACCCCCTGCTGGCGCAGGTACGCATGAAAGTCGTGATCCGTGAACCGACCTCCGGACTCAGTCATGAACTGAGCCCTGAGTGCCCAGTGCTTCACCTTGGCGATGCCGAGCTGCGACGCCTGCTGCCCGATGCGCGCGTCGGCGCTCGCCTGCTCGGTGTAGCCGATCTTCTCCCAGCCGTCGTACTTGGGGATGTCTGGAGTGCCCCAGGAGTAGATGAGCGGCGTGATCTCGCGGTAGGTGCTGATGTTGGGCTTAGTCATCGGCTCTCGCTTCCAGATGAACATGTTCGATGCGGCAGGGCGAATATGACTCGTTGACGGCGAAATTGAACATACCGGCATCGGCAATGTGCAGGGAGTTAAAGGTGAACGGATCACGCTGCACCATGCCGGGGACGCTTAACACGCGGTTCCACCAAGAGAACGTGATCTCGCGGCCATCGTGGTCAAAACCCGTCAGCGTGTTGCCGCGTTGGATGTTGGAGTCCACCAGGAAGCGAGCGGCCCTCCAGAGGTTGGTGCGCTGGGAGCAGGCGGTGCCGTGACGCTGGTGGAAGCCGACGAACTCGTCGAGCATCCCTTGCCTGGCGGCCTCGTGGTTGTCCGCAAGGAGCTCGACACCGTAGATCGAAGCCAGTGCAAACAGAGACTCGCTGGGCCAGAACTCGGGTTGGTAGCGCCGCTCGATGGCCGCCAACTTGCGACGCAAGATGGCGATGAGGAAATTGCCGTCACCAGCCGCCGGCTCGAAGAAGGTCTTGTCGACGAACCTTGGGCCGGTCTCCAACTCGGGTCTGACGAGGTCGAGCATCTGGTTCACCATTCGCTGCGGCGTGAACACCTCTCCGTAGATCTTGACCCGATCGCGGGACTTGACGAGCTGTTCGACGGCGTCGGCAACTGCTAGTGCGACGTCGCGCCGCTGGTGCAGGGGCGTCAGGTTCGCAGTCATCGTGTCTCTCGTTTTGGGCTGGTCATCTATCACATACTCACGCATATGTGCTTACAGTTCCGAGGCACCTGCCGGCGAACATGACTCACTTCTGTGGACGATCGCTGGCTGTGGGCCCCAGCACGGACGGGTGACGTCCCGACGCGGTGATCATGGCCATGGCGCTACTGTGCCAGCCGGGTCAGACAGCTCTGGGGATCAGCACAGGATCAAGACGATTTGTGGCCGCGTGTTGCTGG
>DMNR01000297.1:0-2308 GCA_003452655.1 Actinomycetota bacterium
TTCGGGTTCCGAATCTTCCGGTGAACAACGCAGGGAGCATCACAAGAAGGAAAAGGTCTCAGCAGACACCCCCGGCTAGGTGGCGTCACTCACGGCACTACTTCTCAATAACTGACGGATCAATCAAACCGACGATCCGATGCAGGTCCTCGACGTCGGCGAATTCGATGCTGATTCGTCCCTTGGACTTGGTCGCGCTGATTTGGACTCGGGTCTCTAACGCATCCCCGATTCGATCAGCCACAGCCTGCAGTTCAACCGGTGTCCGACCTGTGGACTTCTTCCGGCCAGGCTTCTTCTGGGGCTGATCGATGGTGACGAGTTCTTCAAGCGCTCGGACGCTAATGCCCTCTGCGATCACTCGCTTCGCCAAGACATCCATCGTCTGCTCGTCTTCCAGAGACAGCAGTGCACGTGCGTGTCCGGCGGAAAGCACACCTGCCGCCACCCGTCGCTGGACGGCGGTGGGAAGTTTCAGCAAGCGCAAGGTATTCGAGACCTGTGGCCGCGAGCGACCGAGTTTGCGCGCCAACTCCTCGTGCGTTCCTCCAAAGTCAGCCAGCAACTGGTCGTAGGCGGCGGCCTCTTCGAGTGGGTTAAGGGCAACGCGCTGGAGGTTTTCAAGTAGGGCATCGCGGAGCAGGGCGTCGTCATCCGTCGATCGAACAATTGCCGGGATGGTTTCGAGTTCAGCGAGCTGAGAGGCACGCCAGCGCCGTTCACCCGCGACGAGTTCGAATCGCTGGTCGACGTCTGTCGCCGATCCGATTCGGCGAACCACGATTGGTTGCAGAAAGCCGACGTCACCGAGGGACTGCGCCAATTCAGTCAACGCATCGGGGTCGAACTCTGTTCGTGGCTGCTTCGGGTTCGGCACAACCTGTAGCGGTCGGACCGACACCAGCTCAAGCCCAGCGACCTGCGCAGGTGCGTTCGATGACGTGACCAGGGGCGCTGTCGTTTCAGGGGGACCGGAATCGATCACCCTCGGACGGTCGTCGCGTGGTCGATTTGTCCCGTCCGTTGGGATGAGCGCGGCTAGACCTCGTCTGTTGGACGTCCGATTTGTCATTATTTGTCACCATTCTGACTCGTGGGGGCGACTGTTTTCAGCTCCGCAGCCAACAATTCCTTCGCGAGTTGCCTGTAGGCACTAGCGACCATCGAGTCCGGGGCGAAGGCAAGCACGGTGCTACCAGTTGCTGGTGCAGCGTGGGCCGCGGGATCTCGTGGAATCGACGTCGGCGCTAGCCGTTCATCGAAGAATGCCTGGACCTCATCGAATACCTGGTCCTGCGCCAAAGTCGAGGGACCAACCATGGTCATCGCCACCATGCTGATTTGTAGTGATGGATTCAGCGCCGAACGGACAAGTTCCATTGTGCGAATCAGTTGCCCCACGCCATCGAGCGCGTAGAACTCGGCCTGAATTGGGACGAATAGTTCGTCCGCCGATGTCAGCGCATTCACAGTCAGTAGACCAAGTGACGGGGGGCAGTCGATCAACACAATTGTGTCGTTGCGCAATTCCGAGGCCTCAAGTGCCTGCTTCAACCGCTGTTCGCGTCCCTCTTCGGAAACCAGTTCAACCTCGGCCCCGGCCAAGTCAACGGAGGCAGGCACACATGCCACGCCCTTCACCCGTGTCTCGACGACTGTGTGGTCGAGTGGGGTCCCATCGATGAGTACGTCGTAGATGGTGACGTCAGATGGCATCCGGCTCAAGCCAAGCGCTTGCGTCGCATTCCCCTGAGGATCCAAGTCGACAACCAAGACGTGTTGGCCCAACTCTCCAAGGGCGGCAGCAACGTTGACCGTTGTGGTCGTTTTCCCGACCCCGCCCTTCTGGTTAGCGACGGCGATTACTCGCACCACGCGACCTGCCCCCTTTGGCTACCTCGAAGTCTTGGATCTGCACGACCATTGTTGGCTCTTCTAGCCAGGATTCCCCACAGATGTGCACTTGCACAGATCCTGCCTTAATTGCGGCGAGTTCGGGGCCGGCTTCGGCGAGTTCCTCGTGGACATTTCTCCCCTTCATGGCGATCAACTGCCCCCCTTCAGTCGCAAGCGGCGCGAGCCAGCCAATCAGGCGGCCCATTGGTGCAACTGCCCGCGCGGTCACGACCTGGCCGCTAGTCGTTCCGACGACGTCCTCAGCGCGCGCACGCACTACCGAAACCCGCCCATCAAGGTTCAACTCGTCAACGGCGAGATTGAGGAAATCCACGCGACGTTGCATCGATTCCACCAGGGTCACCTGTAGGTCAGGCCGCACGATCGCCCACACCAGTCCGGGCAGCCCAGC
>DMNR01000297.1:2545-3080 GCA_003452655.1 Actinomycetota bacterium
ACCGCAGCGCAATTGAGGATGTGACGCGCCCACAATCGGTCTACTTCACGGGGACCGATCAACCCGCGCTCTACTCCCAAAGTTCGCAGGAGTTCGACATACACATCGAGTTGGTCAATTGAATCTGGGTATCGCCCCTGAGTAACCCCGCGCCAGTCCGTCACTCGGCGATTGTTTCACGTGAAACACCCACCCCGACCAACCGTTGCCACACCTGTGGACCGAATCACCCCAGGCCCGCCGGAGTGCCCCAATGCGTGGGCGACGAATCCACGATTCAGGTGGCGTCACTATGACCGGGCGGAAGATACCGGAGCCGTCTTGGGATTCCCGACTCAAGGCGAACGTCGGGCGAGGCGCCGAAGGCGACTCGGGGAGGCCACGGGTTAGTGAGCCGGAGTTGGGAATCCCAAGACGGCGGCTACCTATCTAGGTGGAGCTACGGAACTACAACCACATAACGGTTGGGTTCGTCGCCCTCGGATTCACTCTTGAGCCCTGCCGCGGCGACCGCGTCATGGACAATCTTGCGCTC
>DMNR01000297.1:3197-5771 GCA_003452655.1 Actinomycetota bacterium
CCTGCGACATCAAGCATGAGGCGTGAACGATCGCCGGTCTGTTGGGTGACGGCCAGGCGAGTCAGTTCCTGTAGCGCATCGAGGACCTTTCCGTTCGGTCCGACAAGCTGTGTGAGTTTCGCGCCGACAATGGCGACCATCGCTCGATCACCTTCAACGTCCATGTCGATATCACCGTCGAGGTCGGCGATATCGAGCAGTGCTTCGAGGTAGTCGGCGGCGATATCGCCTTCACGCTCGAGCTGTGCAACCCGGTCTGACTTGACTTCGGTCTCGTTGCTGGTGGTCATTGGTGGTGCCTCCTTCAGGGCGTCGCCAATAGGGCGACCGCAGGTACTCGTGTTTCACGTGAAACACGGTGGTTAGTAGTGAAAGTGCTATCCGCCGGTTGAGTTTCCGGGTGACTTCTTGGTCGGTTGCTTCGGGGATTGACGCTTGCTCTTCGATTGACGCTTCGGTTGTTGCCTGTTTTGCACCGTTACGCCCTTATTTGTACTGGTTTCAGCGGTCTCAGAGGCCACAACTTCACCCTGAACAACCGTTCCGTCAGCCTTTGCGGCCTTCGCGGCGGCCTTCGCCTTCTTGCGCTCCTCGAGTGCCTTCGCGGCGGGAGTGCCTGGCTGCGGGTTGTTACGAATGACGTAAAACTGTTGACCCATCGACCACAGGTTCGTGGTGGTCCAGTAGATGAGCACACCAATCGGGAAGTTGAAACCACCAATGGCGAAGATCAGCGGGAAGATGTACATCAGGATCTTCTGCTGTTTCACCATCGGGTTGTTTGGTGCCGAATTCTTGACGATCAGCTGACGCTGTGTGATGAAGGTCGTCGCCGACATCGTGATAATCAAGACGACACAAAGAATCCGCGTATTGGTGGGGTACGGCGTTTCATCCGCATTTGCGAAGGTTGCATAGATAGGGACGCCGAAAATTGAGGCATCGTGCGCTTGCGCTGCGAGCTCAGGAGTGAGGGGTCCAACGCCCTCCTCCATCGCGATGCCGTACTGCAGAACCCGGAAGAGTGCGAAGAAGATCGGCGCCTGAAGAATGATGGGAAGGCAGGAGGCAAGCGGATTGGTTCCGGTCTCCTTATAGATCTTCATCATTTCGGCAGACTGCTTCTCGCGGTCGCCGGCGTACTTCTTCTGAATTTCCTTGATCTTCGGCTGAATCAACTGCATTCCGCGCTGAGCATTGATCTGTTTCACGAACAGCGGGATGAGCGCGATACGGATCACGACGACAAGGCCCACGATCGACAGGACCCATGACCAACCGCTCTCTGCGCCAAAGATGGGTGCCAAAATCGTGTGGAAGGCAACCAAGATCCACGCTACGGCTGCTTCCAGCCACTCCAGCAGAAACAACTCAGACTCCGAGGTCGGTTAGCTGATGGTCAGCACTCGCAACTGCGCGAGGGGTCCCATCAGGATTGATGTCCGGACGCCATGCGCCCTTGGGAGGTGTTGGGTCAAGTCCGCCTGGTTGCCAGGGGTGACACCGGCAAATCCGGTACCCGGCCAACAGGCTTCCCTTGATCGGTCCATGATGACGCAAAGAATCGACTGCGTACGACGAACACGACGGATAGAACCGACAGCGTGGACCTAAAAGGGGTGAAATCACATATTGGTAGACCTTGATCACGCCTACCAGGAGCCACACGAAGGGCAAACCCACGTAATGCAGGGTTCGCGAAACCGTCACACGCATCAGGCCACCCTTGAAAGCGCCGTCGTGAAATCGCGATCGAGTTCGGCACTACTTGCCTGAGCCGCTGGGGCCAATGCACGAACCACAATGGTTGATCCTGCCGGCAATTCACGCAGGTGGGCCGCAACGACATGGCGCAGACGTCGCGACACTTGATGCCTGACCACGGAACCTCCCACCGCCTTACTCACCGCAAATCCAACCCTTGGCGGCTTTTGCTGGAGAGTCACCTCTGCAGAGTCCGCACCCAAGAAATGCACCACGAGGCATCGCCGACCAGACCGAGTGCCGCGGCGAACGGTCGCCGTCAGCGTTGCCTTGTCGCGTAGCCGTGAACGTGCTGGCAACACAAAGGTGCCCTAAACGCTGAGCTCTGCCCGGCCCTTGCGGCGGCGCGCCGACAGAATTGATCGCCCAGCTCGCGTGCGCATGCGCAGGCGGAATCCGTGCTTCTTGTGCCGACGACGGTTATTCGGCTGGTAAGTACGCTTCGACATGACAGTTCTCCTGATCGGCAGGTGCCGATGCATCACGAGCGCCCAGCAGGCGCCAGTGATGAGTTCGGTGTTGCGGCGATTGTTTGTTGAGTACTTCGAAAGTTACTTCGAAAGGTGAAACCTGCGTACCAGGGTAGGCCACGATCAGGGCTGCGTGCTCACCACCCCGGGAATCTCCGACAAGTCACCTGACGGGCATCGCGCCAGCTGGCAAACCGACGCGCCGAACTACGTCATGGAAATTTTGGCGAGTTGTGGATAACCCCTTGATGCGGGCCACCATCGCCATTACTGTCACGTCAGCAAGCAAACCGGGGCGAGAGCACAAAATCCGCAAGACACCTTGGAATTAAAGGGTTTT
>DMNR01000297.1:5965-7416 GCA_003452655.1 Actinomycetota bacterium
GGGCATCAGCCCTTCTGAGATCAGTAACGAGAGGCCGTCAGCACTGTGGAGAACACCCTCAACGTCAGCCAAGTGTGGAACGAGACTCTTAAGACACTCGCAGACGACGACAGCATGTCCCCTCAGCAACGCGCCTTCGTTGCGCTAACGGTCCCTCAGTTCATCGACGGCGAGACGATTTCGATCGCGGCGCCGAACGAATTCACCCGCAATGTCCTCGAGTCTCACCTGAAGCCGCACGTAGTCGATGCGCTTCAGCGCGTGCTCAATCGCCCCATGACCGTCCACGTCACTGTTGATCCCAACATCGCTCATGACCTCGACGATGAGACGACGGACAGCCTCGCCGACGGCACTTACGCCAGCGAAGACGAGGTACCAACCCGTGTCGGGCTCATCGGGAACTCACCAAACCCGCATGAACATGTCGTCGACGTTCGTGACACTCACCGCCCAGGCGCCGGAAGCCCGGTGTCACGCAATGACGACTCACATCGCCTCAATCCGAAATACGTCTTCGAGACCTTTGTTATCGGGTCCAGCAACCGATTCGCTCACGCCGCAGCCGTTGCAGTCGCCGAAGCACCCGCAAAGGCGTACAACCCACTATTTATCTACGGCGAAAGCGGCCTGGGTAAAACACACCTGCTCCACGCGATCGGTCACTACACGAGGACCTTGTTCGCTGGGGCGAAGGTCCGCTACGTCAGCTCTGAAGAATTCACCAACGAGTTCATCAACTCGATTCGTGATGACAAAGCCGCCAACTTCCAGCGCCGCTACCGCGACATCGATGTTCTCCTGGTCGACGACATTCAATTCCTGTCCGGCAAGGTTCAGACCCAGGAAGAGTTCTTCCACACGTTCAACACCCTGCACAACGCGAATAAGCAGATCGTTGTCACGTCTGACTTGCCCCCGAAGCAACTGCCTGACTTCGAAGAACGCATGCGGTCACGGTTCGAATGGGGCCTGATCACCGATGTCCAGCCTCCCGACCTCGAAACCCGTATTGCAATCCTGCGGAAGAAGACCGCGCAGGAACGGATTGCGGTTGAACCTGAGGTTCTGGAGTTCATCGCCAGCAAGATCGCGACCAACATCCGCGAGCTCGAAGGTGCACTCATCCGAGTCACAGCATTCGCCAGCCTCAACGGTTCACCAGTCGACGTTTCTCTCGCCGAACTCGTCCTTAAGGACTTGATCGCAGATCAACATGGACCGCAAGTAACCGCGCCGCTCATCATGCAACAGAGCGCGGAGTACTACGGGGTCACCATGAACGATCTTTGTGGACCGAGCCGCGCACGCTCACTGGTTCAGGCTCGCCAGGTCGCGATGTACTTGTGTCGCGAATTGACCGAGCTGTCGCTGCCAAACATTGGGAAGCACTTCGGCGGCCGCGATCACACAACGGTTATGCATGCCAAACAGAAGATCCATCAAAACCT
>DMNR01000457.1 GCA_003452655.1 Actinomycetota bacterium
CCGGTGACCAACTCGCTCACACCAGCCAGATCCAGGCTCACGAGTTCGCCGGCGTCGGTCTGGTGGTTCCCGTTGACGTCGCGCCAGATCGACAGATCGGCAAAACCGACATCCGAGGTGTTGACCAGGCCATCGTTGTTGCTGTCGTAGGCCGCCAGTTGCGCGAAGCCCGCGCCTTTGGCCGTGCCACCGAACAGTTCGCTGATGCCGTCGATCGTGCCGTTGCCGTTCTTGTCCACCGCAAGGAAACCGTCACTGCCCGAAATCCAGCCCGACGCCACCGCACTGCCGTTGCCGAAGAGATCGAAGCTGCCGCCGGAATTCGCGCGGCTGATGGTCTGGATGCCGTTGCCGTCGAGGTCGATGACGATCGGGGTGATGCCGGCGTCGCGGGTCAGGTCGTTCTGGCCCGAAACCAGCGTGAAGGCGTCGGTCTTGCTGACGTTGGTCTTGTTAACCGCATTGCCGACAACGTCGGAATCCTTGGTGTCATTGTTCATCTCACCGCCGGCGTCCTTGACCGCCCACTTCCAGTCACTCATGTTGTAAGTGCCGCCCCAGTGACTGTTCGAGAACGAGACGTTGGTCTTGTCGAACCGCAACACATAGTCCCCAGGGTCAAGGTTGCTGAACTTGTAGTCGCCGCTCGAGTTGGTGTAAGTGGTCTTCAACACGTTGGTACCGGTCGCGTCCATCAGTTGGACCTTGATATTGCCAATACCCCCTTCGAGGGAGTCCTGCACGTTGTTGTGGTTCCAGTCTTCCCAGACCTTGTCACCAACGCAAGCCTTGCGATAGAGACCGGCATCCCAACTCGTATCATTCTCGCCAGCTGACAGCGAAATTACATCAGTTGTAATACCGCTACTGTTGATGTCACTGTCGCTGATGTCATCGCCCACGTTTTGCTTGGTCACGTAATAGCCGCTCGGCGCAACGACTTGCACCTTGTAGTCACCCGGATTGAGGTTCTTGAACTCATAAGTACCCGTATCGTTTGTGGTGGTCGTGGCTAAAACGACTGTTCCTGCGCTGTTGAGCAGTTTCACCGTGACATTGGCAATGCCTTTCTCGTCGCCGCCATCCTGCACACCGTTGTAGTTCTTGTCCTCCCAGACGAGGTTGCCTAGGCTGGCCTTGGCCACCGGCGGGCCACAATCGGGCGCGCACACGGCTACCTTGTCCACTTTGAAGTAGTCTTCCGGCGAGGTATCGGTGGTGTCGGCGGCGATGATCACCACGTTACCGGTTACCCCCCCGGCATTCAGGTCGGCCCAGCGCGCGCTGCTCAGCGTGGTGGTGTTGACCTCGCTGAAGCTCATGCTTGAGAGCACGCTGTTGCTCATCGAGGTGATTGAGGTGTCCGAGTTGCCGATCCACACCTGCATGTCGCTGTCGTTGACCACGTAGCCGAGATAGGCCTGGTCGAGTTTCACGCTCTGCGAAAACTGCAGCACGACGTAGTTGTTGCGGCCGACATTGTCCACGGTATGGGTGTTACCACTGCCGCTACCCTCGCTCGAATCGGTAACGCCCAGGCCACCGCTGTAGGCGCCGAGCCAGGCGTCCTGCCAGGTATTGGTACCTTTGGTCTGGCTGAAAGCGCTTGCCGTCACCGAAACACCAGTGAGTGCATCCGTATAGGTACGTGTGTTGCCGTCGCAGCCATCAGTTGCACTGCTGCCGCTGAAGTCGAAGGTCACCGGGCGGCATACCGGGGTCAGGCCGGCATCCAGCGTCGGGTTGTTCTCGCCCGAGGACAGCGTAACCACCTGCGTCTTGCCGAAATCAGGTCCGGCAGTCGGCTGGGCGTCTGAGTCCAACGTGTCGTTGCCGCCTGCGTTGGCGGTGGTGAAACTGTAGCCAGACAGCGGCACGAACTGCACTTGGTACTCCACACCGGGTGTCAGGTCGACGAACGCATAGTTGCCGCTCGCGTTTGTGGTGGTGGTCATCACCATGGTATTGTCGCCGGTTGTGGCAATCTTGCCGTCGGCGCCGCCGCCGATCAGGTTGACAGTAACGTTGGCCACGCCGACTTCGCTACCGTCCTGCACACCATTGCCGTTGCAGTCGAGCCAGACCCTGTCGCCCAGCGACGCCTTCTGGTAAATGCCAGCGTCGATGGTCTGATTTGATTCACCGGCTGCGAGTGGGACAGTTTGACTCAATCCCAGGGCATCAGCATCGCTATCATTCGCATCCGAACCGCCAACATCCTGGGTGGTGAACTGATAGTTGGTCGGCGCCACAAATTTCACATGATAGTTGCCGGCCTTGAGGCCGGCAAACTGGTAATAGCCGACCTCGGTTACAGCGGTACTGAAATCGTCACCCGTAACAGTACTCGAAATGAGATTGCCATTGTCACCGTACAACTCGACCTTCACGCCGTTTACTCCGACCTCACTGATGTCCTGGAGGCCATTGCCATTGTCGTCGAGCCAGACGTAGTTACCGAGCTTGGCGCTTTGTAATTGAACAATCAGTGGTTGCACTGCGACCGTGGTGTCACCATTTTTCGCGGGGTCAATAAATGTCGTGAAATACGCATCTTTCGGCAAAACACCGTAATCACTGGCGACCGCCTGCTGCGCAGCCGACACGAGGAAGTCGATGTCTGTGTCAAGAATTGTGTTGCCACCGGCATTGGTAACGAACTGTGCCTGCCCCGAAACGTCCTCCGCGTTGAAACCGAGAATCTTCCAGATGGCCATCTGAACTTCACCGTAGTTATACTGGCCGCCGAACTTGGCATCTGAGGTCAGGTTCTGCGACAGCAACCAATTAATCTGATCCACTTTAGTTTGGTCTAGCGAAGGTGCACCCGCTGCACCAACCGGCAAAAAGGATGGAACTACGTTGCCAGCGTAGTTGTCGGCGGAATAGGTCGTCGGCGACACCTTGATGGTTTGCAACGGAGTAAGGCAGTACGCGTCGTAAACGCCGTTGGGAAGCTGAGTATCGATGCTGTCCGTGACGATCATGTCGAAGAAGCTTGGCGCGCCCAAATCCGGCTGCCCATTGGTCTGATAAGCGGTGCCGGCAACGTTGGTGGCTGAAGAGGTTACGCGAATGGTGAATGTGCTCATGGCTTTGGTCTCTGAGTCGAATACGTTCAAAAAAATAGCTGGGGAGATTCCGTCACGTGTTCCTACGGATACACCTAACTATTGACATTCGGTTCGGCGACGCGGAATTTATGCTGTAATCATCTTAAGGATAGACGACGAGCGCAAATAAAAGCGCCCGCGCCGAGCCCATTAATACAGCCTCTAACACCTCGCCAGGGGCCTTTGTCCCCGCACCGCAGGCGGTCCTCAGGACGTTGAACCCTTCGCTCGCAGGGCCAGCATCGTCATGAAAACCCGGCATCTCATGAATGACACGGTACTCATGAGAGGTTCCTCCTGACTAAGACCTGCCACCCCACGAAACGGCGCTTGAAAGGTCAAAAGCAAAACTTGCGCCAGAAAATTAATATTATTGATTTAGCAAATTTTTCGACTGGATTGACCAACTAGTGGCCATCAACGTGTAAAGTTTTTCGACATGTCGACCGTATTTCTTCGCGATGCAGTGGATGCCTGCGGATGATGAAGTCTCAGCGTTCCCTATGCTGCGCCCGCGCCGCTCGCGTTTTATCCCTGTTCGCCGCGGCACGCTCCACCTGTGCTTCTGTTTGTTCGTCACGCTCGTGCTCATTTCGCGTGCAACCCTCGCAGCCCTTCGTGGAGGCAAATCGCCCTTGTCCTACTATCCGAATTCCCGGGGCCAGAACTCTCCGATACAACATTCCCCCCACTTGCTCACCGATTCACATCAACCACCACCCGCCCCCGCACCTTGCCT
>DMNR01000226.1 GCA_003452655.1 Actinomycetota bacterium
GGCCTCGAACATCCAGCGCACCAACGGTGCTCGCTCCGGGTCAATGCCCACCGAGCGAATCTCCCGCCCGTCGATCCGATCGATCGTGTTCAGGTATCCAAGTGGTGGTCTGGTCGGTGTTCCACCGAGTCGCACTTTCTGGAGCATGCCCTTGCGCACCTCGGCCGCCAGGTTCTGCGAATAGAACTCAGCGATCGTCGCCATGATCCCATGCAACAAGACACCTGACGGCGTCTGGTCGATGTTCTCGGTCGCCGACACCAACTGCGCACCGGCTGAGCGGATCGCGAAGACAATCTCAACGTCATCTGCTCGGTTTCGAGCCAACCGATCGACCTTGTGGACGATGACGTAGTCCACATCACGTAGCGCCTTCAAGCGGGCCAGCATCTCCAGCAGTCCCGGCCGGTCAGCCGACCGGGCACTTTCACCCCGGTCGACATACTGCTCGACCACCCGTGCACCCATCGCCTCGGCTTTGCGCACGCAGGCGTCACGCTGAGCCGGAATCGAATATCCCTCCTCGGAGTAGTCGGTGTCCGCCTGCGCCGACGTCGACACCCGCAGATAGATAACCGCCCGCTTCAAAAGACGCTCCCCAGCCCCAGACGCTGAACCGTCCCGGCTTCCAGCGTCCGTGGTCGCCACTGACTCCATGCCAGCCACTGGGCTTTGTCCATTGTCTGCCATCAGGGTGTACCTCCAACCGCTACCAGTGAGCCTCCGACCCTACCGGCGAGCAAGACCTCCAGCTCACGACGTGGGTTTCTCCTGAAATACCGTCTCGGATCCCGGGAAACATCGACTGCCTTCAGACTGTCGAACCGTGAACGTGGTTCAGCCAACCCGATCTGACGAAGGCGAATCGCCATGGCTGACTCCGAGACGTTGAACAGCTGAGCCAACAATGCCTGGTCCTGAAGCCCGTTGATCCACTCCCGCTTGATCCAGGGACGTGGCATCAAAAGACAAGCGGCGAAGTAGTCGCAGATCTTCTCGGCGAACGCCTCATCTGGTTTGCCCGTCCGGTCAAGGTAGGCATGCCCAATGAACGGGTTGTCCAGGATGTGCTTGAACTCGTGCGCCAGGGTGAATCGTCTGCGCACCAGTGAGTCGTCTCGGTTGACGGCCAAAAGCCACCGTCCTCGGTTCCACTGCGAGAAACCCGAAACCACCAGGTTCGGTTCAACGCGCACCTCGATTCTCGGCAGTTCGGCGATGAGGGAAACGTCAACCGCCGGTCCGGTTTGCCCCAGGATCTGGAGCAGTCGCATGGCTTGTTTCTCGGCCACTGACCGTGCCTCGTGATCTTCCAGATTCCGATCTGGTTGTAGCTCCCGCAAGTGTCGCAGGATGGCTGTTGGTGATGTGTTCATAGAGTTTTCCTTTCTCCAACCCAAGAGGGCTGAAAGTTCTTTGATGTACAAGGTTTGAAAGAGACCGCCCTGGCGGACAACCAGCGCAATTGGCAGTCAGAGGGCGAAGAAGAGAGACAGAAGTGGCCACGGGGGCGAGGGGTCCTGGCCAAAGGAGACGTCGACGGTGATGGGCCGAAAAGACCTGGGAGCCTTTGGGGAGGGAGAAAGGCTCGACCGGGGCATCTTCAGCGCGTCGTTCGTTACACCCATTGTCCTATTTGGATCAGTTGACCCGTCAAGCCCATCTTGCGTGTGGAATTGACAACGCCCCGTTATTCAAGTGTTGAGAGATCCATCGACGACGGTGTGTGTTGATAGGCCCTCCTGTGCTCGATTACTTCGAGCACTTCGCGCTTCGTCCGAAGCTTGCCCTCTTCGTCAACACGCTGACGAACTCGCAGACGACATCGCAGGAAGTCCCCGTTGCGAAAGACTTCCTCTCCAAGGCGTACCCGATCGACAAACTCTGCATCCTGAATCCGTGCAGGGAAGGTTGTCTGTCCGTCGGAGAACCGCCAACTTGTTCCCTTGCTGAGAGAAAGGTTGACGATGCGGAGAAGAATCGTGGTTTCGTGGTCTTCTTCCTCTTCGCTCTCATCAGCAGCAGCATCGAAGTACGCGACTTCGGCTTTCTGAACGACAACCCGGGATGCCCCTCCGCCTTCGATTCGCATTTGGTCAATGCCCTCGGCGCGTAATGGTGCGACAACGTCGCGGGCGTGTCTGACGAGATCGGGCCGACTTGAAAGGAGGGATATCCCGGGTTGCTCATTTTCGAGCGATCGTCCAGCCATCATCTCCTCGACGGTCGGTGGTTCGGGCTCTCCTTCTCTGAGCAGCTCTTTACCGCGGTGGCGCACCCAAATAAAGAAGAGAACCAAGACCTCGACGAAGTCCTTGATGTTTGAGACCGCATCAGCGGTGTCGGACGAAAAGACATCGATCGCCCGATCGAACGATGGGGATGACTCAGCAATCAGACTCACGATGAACGAGCCTTGCTTTGTCGACGAGACGCTTAGCACCACAGGTGGGCAGTCGGGCCGGAGGGCGCCGCTGCAGCCTCGCGTCAGCGCTTCCAGCGCAACTAGGGCGGGTGCGATCTCGGCGATTGCCATACGACCGTCTTGCACGGCGGTGCCGTCATAGATGAGTTCAAACTGCTTCTCAGCCATGCTCACAGCCTACCGTCGCTACCGCAGATCGAAGACATAGACCCCGCCGTCCTCCACTTCGGCCGTGGACAGCTCGGTCTCCAGATCCCGTCCCAGCATGTCGTAGTCAATGGAGACGTAGCTCCGGAAACTGTCGGCCAGCCGATCGAGCTCTTCCTCCCAGCCAAGATCCTCAGCCAACCCCCGGGCAAAGTCCTCCATCGATTCAAACCGCCCGAGGAAGCAATCCTCGAACCGCTCCAGCTCCGAAGCTTCAGTCCCCACCAGCGACACAAGCGCCACGAATGCTTGCCCGTGTTCAGCGATGCCCAGCGCCAGTCGTGAGACCGTCTCCATCGACTCGTACTCGTGAAGCCGGAAGTCTCCGAACCCTTCAAAGTCGTGGATCGCCCATTCCTCCGCCACGGGCATCCTTGATCGTCCGAGCATCTGCTGAATCGACTCATACAGATCGCCTGGTTCCTGAGCTGCCTCGATCCAGCGTCCGTGCAAGTAGCCGGCGTTGTAGTCGGCCAGCGAAGCCACGTAGATCCTTGGCCGATCGACCACCCGCTCAAGCTCGGCCATCTCGGGCAACCCCTCCCGTCGTTCACCGCTCATTTCTCCTT
>DMNR01000159.1:0-312 GCA_003452655.1 Actinomycetota bacterium
GCCGCTAAGGGCGGCGAGGTTGCCGTCCAATTCCCGAACAAGGAGCCGGTTGCGGCGAAGCTTGTCGGGCGGTCAGTGTCGTACGACATTGGTGTTCTCAAGATCGACCAGTCGGGGCTGCAGGCCGCGACCCTGGGTAACTCCGACTCGGTGGTTATTGGTGACGCGGCAATCGCAGTCGGATCTCCGCTTGGTCTTGAAGGCACCGTGACGAGCGGGATTATTAGCGCGCTGCGCCGTCCGGTAACCGCTGGTGGTCAAGGGGAGTCTTCTTTCATCAGTGCATTGCAGACCGATGCAGCCATCAACCCG
>DMNR01000159.1:479-10002 GCA_003452655.1 Actinomycetota bacterium
ATTCCCATCAACAACGCCAAGCGGATCGCTGACGAGATCATCTCAACAGGGAAGTCCACAGTCCCGATCATTGGTGTTCAGCCGAATACCAACTACCAGGGAACTGGCGCGCAGGTTGGCAAGGTTGAGCCCGGCAGTCCGGCGGCAGCAGCGGGGATCAAGGAAGGCGACGTCATCACGGCCGTCAACGGAAACAAGATCGCCGGACCAGGTGAACTGCTCAGTGCGATTCGCGCGAATCAACCGGGCCAGCCGATCACGCTGACGATTACTGGGCCAAATGGTGGCGCAAGTCGCGACGTGACGGTGACTTTGGGATCTCGCACCGAATAATTTTGCCGCCGAGGCCAACTTTGGGTCGACCATGAGTGACAATGGACGACATGATGGATGTCGGTTGGGGCGAGTTGCTACTGCTTGCAGTGGTGGCCCTGCTGATCTTCGGTCCGGACAAGTTGCCGAAGGCGGCCGCCGATGCCGGGCGCATGGTTCGCAAATTGCGCGAATTGGCGTCTACCGCGCAGAAGGACTTGTCCCCGGACCTCGATATCGAAGGTATTAAGAACGACCTGCGTTCGGTGGCCGACCTTCACCCCAAGCGGATCATGAGTTCGGCACTGTCGGATGTCACATCGTCAAAGCCGAAGCCATCGGCTCCACCGACCGCTGCGCAACCGCAGGAATCGTCGGCGCCACGGGCGAGCGGTACATCGTCGAGTGCCCGATTGGATCCAGACGCTACCTAGCTTTGACTACTTGCGGCCTGCTGGCGTCAGGCCGAGACTCATACCGGCAAGCCCACGAGGCTTAGCGGCAAGCGTTCCGGCAATGGATTCAATCGCAACTCCAGCTGGGGAATCGGGGCTCGAAATAATCAGCGGCACCCCGGCATCTCCACCTTCGCGCAGGCGAACGTCGAACGGAACCCGCCCGAGCAGCGGAATGTCAGTGCCAAGTTCGCGGGTGAGTGATTCAGCAACCAGCGAGCCGCCGCCGACGCCGAAGAGGTCAATTGGCTCGCCGCAATGTGGGCAGGGGAACCCGCTCATGTTTTCCACGACGCCGAGGACCCGCTGGTGTGTTTGTTGAGCCAGCATTCCGGCCCGGATCGAGACTTCTGCTGCCGCTGGTTGTGGCGTGGTCACGACGAGTAGCTCGGCCCGAGGAAGAAGCTGGCCGACAGAAATGGCAACGTCCCCGGTGCCTGGTGGCAGATCGAGGAGCAGGACGTCCAGATCACCCCAATAGACGTCCGTGAGGAACTGGTCGAGGGCACGGTGCAACATGGGTCCGCGGAACGCTACCGCCTGAGTAATTCCGCCCGGTTTAAAGGGAAGCATCGAAATAACCCGGACTCCGAAACATTCCGGCGGAAGCAACATTCCGTCGACGACCGTGGGCGCCTCGATGACACCAAGCATCCTGGGAATCGAATGGCCGTAGATGTCGGCATCCACGAGCCCGACAGAGAGCCCCCGGTTGGCCAGCGCAACAGCTAGATTCGCGGTCAAGGACGACTTGCCAACGCCGCCCTTGCCTGACGCCACGGCGACGATTTTCGTCGTATTTCCCGGAGCGTTGAAGACGTTCTCTTTTGTTGGTCCCTGGAGTTGCTCACGCAGCGCGGTCCGCTGCTCTTCGCTCATGACGTCGAGAACGACTGAGACATCGGTGACACCAGGCACCGCGCTGACGGCTTCCGAGACGCGTCCGGTGATTTCGTCGCGCATCGGGCAGCCGCTCACCGTGAGCCAGATTTCCACGCCCACGGCGCCGGAGTCCGAGATCTCCACCGATTTGATCATCTTTAGTTCCGTCAAGGGTCGACGGATTTCCGGATCTTGCACAGTGGCGAGCGCGGCATCGATCGCTTCGCGCGAAACAGCGGTCATGACGATGATGCTACGAGTTGCGCTTTGACCGCTTCTTCTCGCCCGAGGGATTGGTCCGGTTCGAATCGCCGTCGGCCTCGGGATCAAGGTCAACCGCGAGCTCGCGAGAAAGGTCCTCTAGTTCCGAGCGAATGAATTCGCGGGTGGCAACCTCGCCGAGCGCGATGCGCACGGAGGCCAGTTCCCGCGCCAAGAACTCGGCATCGGCGAGCAGTCTCTCCGTCGCCTGTCGGTCCTCTTGGGTTTGAATGCGGTCGCGGTCGGCCTGCCGGTTCTGTGCCAGCAAGATGAGCGGAGCCGCGTAGGACGCTTGCAGCGAGAGTAAGAGCGTCAGGCCGATGAACGGCCATTGGTCGAAACGCAGATCCTCCGGCGCGAGGGTGTTCCACAAGACCCAGGTGGCAACAAAGGCCGTCATGTAGCCGATGAAGCGCCAGGAGCCGAGGAATCTTGCGATTCGCTCAGAGAACTTGCCGACGGTCTCGGGATCCATCGTCATCCGGATTTGACGGCGGCTCTCGAGCGGCTGGTCAAAGCGATCTTGTCGTCGTGAGACGAGCGTGCGCTTGGTACGGGGATCAGTTGCCATCGCCCTCACCCGCCTGTCGATTGCTAATCAGATCTGTATCCGAACTCGCCGGATGACTCTCACGCCAGTCTTCCGGCAACATGTTGTCGACGACGTCATCAACCGTGACAACGCCGAGCAAGTGATCGTTGTTGTCGACGACTGGCAGGCCCACAAGGTTGTAACGCGCGAAGTGACGCACGACCTCGTCAAGAGGTGCTTCCGGGTCCACTGATTCCAGATCCGTGTCAACGAGGGAGGACACCAGAGTCCCCGGCTGCTCACGCAGGAGTCGTTGGAAGTGAACAACTCCCAGGAAGTGCCCGGTGGGTGTTTCTAGCGGTGATCGCGTCACATACACCTGTGCGGCAAGCGATGTCGGCAGTTCCTCGTTGCGAATTCGCGCGAGCGCCTCAGCAACGGTTGCATCGTGGGACAGGATCACTGGTTCTGTCGTCATAATTCCGCCCGCTGACTTCTCGTCGTAGGTCAGCAGTCGGCGAAGGTCCTTCGCATCGTCGGGCTCGACGAGGCCGAGCAGTTCCTCTGCACGCTCCGGAGTCAATTCGCCGAGCAGGTCCGCGGCGTCTCCTGGGTCCATTTCTTCCAAGATGTCAGCGGCACGGTCATCGTCGAGCATGGCCAGGATTGCAACCTGAGACGAATCTGGAAGCTCCTCCAGGACATCGGCCAATAGGTCATCGTCCATGCCCTGGGTCACTTCAAGCTGTCGCTTGTAAGGCAGATCCGTCAACACCGACGCGATGTCGGCTGGTCGCATGTCGTCAAGCTTCTCCAGCAATGAGTTCGCGGGTTGGTCAGGCATCTCTTGAGACAGACCGGAGACTTCGTCCCACGCGACCATTTGCGTCTCGCCACGGCGCCTGAAGCCCGTCCCAGGCTTGCGGACAAACAGTTTGGTGATCACCCAGTCCAGCTGCCGAGCCTGTTCAATTCCGACGTCAATCACGCTCACTTGTTCACCTGTGGACTTGAGGGTGACTTTGCGATCGAGGAGTTCGGCGACGATGAGCGATTCTGCTGGGCGAGGTGCGAATCGGCGCATGTTCACCAGCCCGCTGGCAACGACGTTTCCTGCATCCAGGCCGGTCACCCGGGTCATCGGCAGGAAGATTCGCCGATGTGGCGGAACCTCTACGACCAAGCCGTGCACTCGTGGGGCGGAGCTATCGCTTCGGAGCATCACAACGACATCGCGAATGCGCCCGAGCTGGTCGCCGTTGGGATCGAAAATTGGCGTTCCTGCCAGGCGCCCCACGAACGCACGTGTCGTCAGGCGAGCCATACCGGCAGGCTACCGGGACTGAGGCTCCCGCTGCGTGCGCAAATGGCGCTCATCGGGCTTCGTTAGTGGTGGAGCCTCGCTGCCGGGTGCCGGCTGGCTCACGTTCCGCAGGGTCCGCGGTCGGTTAGAGAATTGTCGTCAGGGATACTCGAAGCAATCGAATACATGCGGATCACAGACGCTGATTCGTCGTGGTCACACCAAGCGAATGAAGTAATTGCCACTATCGCCGGAAGCTCAAGGAGAGTAACGATGGGACGCCTCGCGCAGACTGATGGTTTGACTGACGTTCAACAGGAGATCCTCGCCGCAGTTCGGGACTTTGTGGACAACGAAATCATCCCCAACGCTCAGCGTCTTGAACATGCTGATGAGTACCCAACGGACATCGTCGAGGGCCTCAAGGAGATGGGCATCTTCGGGATCATGATTCCGGAGGAGTACGGCGGACTTGGCGAATCGCTGACGACGTACGCCCTGTGTGTGGAAGAGATCGCCCGCGGTTGGATGAGCGTCAGTGGTGTGATCAACACCCACTTCATCGTCGCGTACATGATCATGCAGCACGGCACGGAGGAACAAAAGCAGCACTTCCTGCCACGTATGGCGACCGGTGAAGTTCGTGGATCCTTCTCCATGTCCGAGCCCGGATGCGGCTCGGACGTCGCGGCGATTACGAGCAAGGCGCTGCATAAGGGCGATGACTGGGTCCTCAACGGTCAGAAGATGTGGCTGACGAATGGCGGATCCTCAACGCTGTGTGCCGTGTTGGTCCGCACGGACGAAGATGCCCCTGAAGGTGCCAGTGTCTACAAGAAGATGTCGACCTTCCTTATCGAGAAGCCCGCTGGCTTCGGCGAGGTTCTTCCAGGTCTGACGATTCCCGGCAAGATCGACAAGATGGGTTACAAGGGCGTCGACACGACCGAACTGGTTATGGAGGACTTCGTCCTGCCTGCGGACGCGCTTCTCGGTGGTGAGGTTGGCAAGGGTTTCTACCAGATGATGGACGGTGTCGAGGTTGGCCGCGTCAACGTTGCCGCTCGCGCCTGTGGGCTCGCTAACCGGGCATTCGAGCTAGGCGTTGACTATGCCCAGCAGCGCGTTACCTTCGGCAAACCCATCGCGGAGCACCAGGCCGTCGCCTTCCGCCTCGCTGAGATGGCCACGAAGGTTGAAGCAGCTCACCTGATGATGGTGAAGGCCGCCCGCATGAAGGACTCAGGTGAGCGGAACGACCTTGAGGCAGGCATGGCCAAGTACCTCGCCAGCGAATACTGCAAGGAGGTCGTCGAAGACTCCTTCCGCATTCACGGTGGATACGGTTACTCGAAGGAATACGAAATCGAGCGCCTCTACCGCGAGGCACCCATGTTGATGATCGGTGAGGGAACGGCCGATATTCAGCGCATGATCATCGCGCGTCGCCTGCTGGAGGACTACAAGCTCCGCAGCTAGTACCCAAAGACCAACGGATCACGACGAAGCCCCATCCGCGGAGTCTCTTGGGTGGGGCTTCGTCGTGGCTAACGGCCGTTCTATTTGACCTTGACGTTAACCCAGCCTGACTTGATGATGTTCCGCGCACCGATTGCCAGGCTCACAGCGGCCGTCGAGCCCAAGATGCCGAGCTCCCGTGTTCAGCAGGGTGCAGTCCCCACGCTCACCACGCACTTATACTCGGCGGAATGCGACGGATTCGGGTGCTTGTCACGACCGTCTACCTTGCGGCCTATTCAGGTTCGGAACTGGTCGCGTTCGACGTTGCGCGGTATTTCGCTTCACTTGGTGCGCAGGTAACGATTGCCACGAACTACATCGATCCGGTGGTCCAGTCGGCAGTCCCGCCAAATATTGATGTGACCGATCAGGTTGAGGCTTGCGAGCTTGGCTCATTCGATCTTGTGTGGTGCCAGCATTCGCTTATTGCACTGTTTGACGCCAAGGCGCTGGCAGCTGTTGCCGAGAGCGGGCGCCTGCCGTCCATCGTCTTGGTGAGTTTGTCGCGGAGCACAGCGCTCGAGGCAATCGACCTGCATCTTGCCGAGGTTCTTGAAGCGCCAGTGTTGTGCAATTCAACAATCACCCAGCGGCATTGGAGTGAGCTGGCAGCCGACTACCAATGCGAGGCGGTCAGGAGCTTTGACAATGCGCCCCTGGCAGAGTTTTGGGAGGTGGCGGCTCGCCGCCGAGGACCGAGCCACTCGCGAGCGCGGTGGTCTCGAAGGTTCCGTCGGTGGGCCCTCTTGGAAAGGGATGATGCCCAACTGCGCCACGTGACCGCGATCAGCAACCACCGCCCAGAGGAGCTAACGGCGGCTCTCGATGAGCTAGAGCGCCGTGGAATCATGGTCCGCCGAATCGGTCGCTTTGATGAATCCACGTTGGTCACGCCGAGCATGTTCGAGGCCACGGATGCTGTCATCACGATTGGTCGTTCTGCTCATTTTTCGCTCGCAGCCGGTGTGCCGGTATTCACTTACGATCACTTTGGCGGCGACGGTTGGCTGCGGAATGAATCGTTCGAAGAGGCCTTTGATTACAACTTCACCGGCCGACCCCGCGAACGCATGGCGACGTCACCCGAGTTAGTTGCCGAGTTAATCGACGGCTACCCAAGAGCACTCAAAGAGATGTCGCGCATCCGCAAGCGCCGCGAAGTCGCGGGTTTGCATCTTGAAACCCACTTGGATGAGCTGCTGTCACGGGCGATGGATTCCGACCGTGTTCGCCTTGTTTCGTATCGGGTTGCCGAGCGCCTGCAAGTGAGATCGACGCGGGAACACTTCGCGATGGCCCACTCGACCCAGCAAGCGATCCGGGATCAACTGAGGAATCAGTACCTGCAGCAACAGCCATAGAAGGCGCGGGCAACTACACCTTCGACCCGCCGTTATGGTGCGGCATTCACCACGATCCCGGCAGTCGCGGCAACGGCCAGAATTCGGTGCGCATCGGCAACATGCAGATTTTCGATGAGCTTGCCGTTGACCGTTGCCACACCCTTGCCCTGCGCGGTTGCATCGTCGAATGCGGAAATGACCGCGCGAGCATGCTCGACCTCGGAAGGCGATGGCGCGAACAGGCGATTCGCCGGTTCAAGCTGGCTGGGATGGATCAGGGTTTTTCCGTCAAAGCCGAACTGGCGACCCTGCAGGCACTCTGCCTCAAAACCCTCAGCATTCTTGACGTCGTTGTAGACGCCGTCAAGGATCACCTTGCCGGCGTCGCGAGCCGCCAGAACTGACAGGCTCAACGCTGTGAGAATTGGCGCGCGACCAGGCACATGCACGGCGTGAAGTTCCGCGACGAGGTCGTTGGTGCCCATGACTAGGACAGTCAGTCGATCGCTGGCCGACGCAATAGCGGTGACATTGCGGATTGCCTCTGGAGTCTCGATCATGGCCCACAACTTCACGTCGTCCCCGCCACCGGCGGCCGTGATCGCTGCATCGAGCTGGCGGACCTCGTCGGCGCTGTTGACCTTGGGAACCACGATTGCAGCTGGCTTGGCTGCCACGGCAGCCGTGAGGTCGGCATCGTGCCACTGCGTTCCGAGCCCATTGATGCGGATTGTGATCTCTCGGTTGCCGTACTCGCCGGAACGTGCTGCTGCGCAGACCCGATCCCTCGCTTCGGCCTTCGCGTCGGGGGCAACCGCGTCCTCAAGGTCGAGGATTAGCGCATCGGTCTCAAGAGTCTTGGCCTTTTCAAGTGCCCGCTCGTTCGCTCCCGGCATGTACAACACGGAACGACGTGGACGCAGAGTATTGGTGGAGTTAGACATCGACTAGTTCCCTTCCAAGCCGTAGGCAGCTGCCAATTCCGGATCGCGCTCGGCGAGGGCTTTGGCAAGGTCCAGGACTACTTGGCACTGCTTGTATGTCGCGTCGTCCTGCATCTTGCCGTCGATCATTGCCGCACCAGTGCCGTCGCCCATGGCATCGACAACGCGCTTGGCCCATTCGACATCGGCGACCTCCGGGCTGAACACCCGACGTGCAATTTCAATCTGCTTCGGGTGCAGCGTCCACGTTCCCACGCACCCGAGCAGGAATGCATTGCGGAACTGGTCTTCGCACGCAACGACGTCAGCGATATCTCCGAAGGGGCCGTAGTACGGCAGGATGTCGTTTGCAGCGCAGGCATCGACCATTCGCGCGATCGTGTAGTGCCACAGGTCTTGCTGAGCAGTCGCGCGGTCGCCGAAGATGTCGTCGCCTTCGGGGTCGGTGCGGACCAGGTAGCCGGGGTGTCCGCCACCAACCCGTGTTGTCTTCATCCGACGGCTCGCCGCGAGGTCGGCGGGGCCAAGGGAGATGCCCTGCATTCGAGGGCTGGCCCCGGCGATCTCTTCAACGTTCGCAACGCCCGCCGCGGTTTCCAGGATCGCGTGAACAAGGATTGGGCGGGTGATTCCGGCTTTGGCCTCGAGTTGGGCGAGCAGGCGGTCGATGTAGTGAATGTCCTCGGCACCCTCGACCTTGGGGACCATGATCACGTCGAGCTTGTCGCCGATTGCGGGGACCAGGGTGAGTAGGTCATCGAGCACCCACGGCGAGTCGAGGCTATTGATGCGCGTCCACAACTGCGTTGGCCCGAAGTCGGTGGCCTGGGCGATGGCCACGAGTCCGTCGCGAGCCGCCTCCTTCTTGTCCGCAGGAATGGCGTCTTCGAGGTTTCCGAGGAGAACATCAACCTGCTTGGCGATGTCAGGGACCTTTGCCGCCATGCGCTCGTTGCTCGGGTCGAAGAAGTGGATCATTCGAGATGGCCGGAATGGCACATCGAGCAGCGGGGTGGGTGCACCAACAGCTAGCGGGCGGAAGAATGCTTTCGGACTACGCAAGGCTCACTCCAACGAGATTTGGGCAAACAGGACTGCCCTAAGTCTCGCATCGGCGGTTGTGTCGACCGCTGAACCCCTGCCGATTCGGGTAGATCGACCTACGCGCTCGGTGCCGCTGGAGGAGCCGGTGGGGCAGGCGGTGGAGGCGGGGACTTGGGCGAATCTGCTCGCAACGTGTCAACCTTCGCTCGCAGCGCGACGGCATACTTTTGGCTGCTGAACAGCCAGCCGGCCACGACCATCACAATCCCCACGATCAGGAACAGAGCTGTCCCTGTGAGCAGGTACGAGGTGAGGGTGTTGAAGAACACGATGGATGCTGCCTGGAATGGGCTGCCGACGAATGCGTTGGAAATGAAGTCTGGCGCAACGGCTAGACCAATACGCAGGATCCCGGCACCGATCAAAATCCCGGCACCGACGTAGGCAACCATCCTGGCTCGGCGTCGCGCTAGGGCAATTGCAGCGATGAAGAGCAGGAGGACGAGCACGATCAACCAGGTGGCAGCAGGCTTGGTCAATTTGTAGACAGACTGAGCTTGGGCGAGTTGCTCTGAATTGAGCAAGACGATCTCGCGATCAGCTGCCGGAGGTGTTGGTCGATCTGCGATGGCGGTCAGGCCCTTTGCTGCGAGCACTGACTTAACTTGATCAATGACTTCGCCGGTGTCCAGGACGACTTGACCGTTTGATGTCGACACCGGGCCTGTTGAGTCACCTTCAAGCGCCTTGATCACTGCGGCTTGCAGGGAACCGGCGGCCTTCGTCCAGAACTCCTCGAACTTCGGGCTATTCAAGATGCGGAGCGTGACCTGCTTGACGAAGGTCGGGATGGCTGACGAAATTGGTCCGGCGAGCGGCGCGGCGATGGGTGGCAGGAATCCCTTGACCTCGGCCTCAAGATTCAC
>DMNR01000055.1:0-3071 GCA_003452655.1 Actinomycetota bacterium
ATGACCGGCTGGCGGGTGGGCTGGATGATCGGTCCTGCCGACGTCGTGAAGGCGGCAACGAATCTTCAGTCGCACGCGACCTCGAATGTCGCGAACGTGTCCCAGGTAGCGGCGCTGGCGGCCGTGAGCGGCGACCTGTCGGCAGTTGATGAGATGCGCGTGGCGTTTGATCGCCGTCGCCTGACCATCGTCGAGATGCTGAACTCCATCCCAGGCGTCAGCTGCCCCGAGCCGCAGGGCGCGTTCTACGCCTACCCAAGCGTCAAGGGCCTGTTCGGTAAGTCGATCAAGGGGACGACGATCAATAGTTCCGCAGATCTCGCCGGGGTCATCCTCGATGAAGTTGAGGTTGCTGTCGTTCCTGGTGAGGCCTTCGGAACCAATGGTTACCTGCGCCTCTCGTACGCCCTCAGCGACGCTGACCTCGTGGAGGGTGTCGACCGCATCAAGGGCCTGCTGGCAGCCGCCGAGTAGGTCAGAGGCTGCAACCGACGAGGTTGGGTTCGGGATGCAGAGTGATCCCAAATTCGTCGTGAACACCGGCCCGCACACGGCGCGCGAGTTCAAGTACATCGTCCGCGGATGCGTGACCGCGATTCGTGATCGCCAAGGTGTGCTTGAACGACAAGGATGCTCGGGCGTCTGCTCCGATCGACCAACCGCGGCCGAAGCCTGCGTGCTCGATCAGCCAAGCAGCACTCAGCTTCACCTGGCCTTCGCCTGCGGGCCAGCAGGGTGCGTCACCGGGCAAGTCAGCCGCTGTTTTCGCGTCAACGATCGGATTTGTGAAGAACGATCCAGCGCTCCACGAATCGTGATCGTCGATATCAAGAACCATCCCTTTTCGGCGTCGAATGTTGAGCACCGCACGACGGACTTGGATCGGCTTCGTCGAATCACCGGGCGCGATCTCAAGCGTCTTCGCCAGCTCTGCGTAACGGATAGGCACCGACTGGGCGCGGTGCACCAGGCGAAAGGTCACGGCGAGGATCAGCCAACGGTTTGGATTCGCCTTAAAAATGCTGTGTCGATAGCTGAAATCGCACTCGTGCGCGTCAAGGGTCCGCAGTTCCCGCGCCTGC
Source organism: Actinomycetota bacterium (assembly GCA_003452655.1). Lineage (GTDB taxonomy): Bacteria > Actinomycetota > Actinomycetes > S36-B12 > UBA10799 > UBA10799. Next base: position 1,083 of record DMNR01000055.1, read on the forward strand.
CTATCGAAGACTTCAACGGACGAGATGACCTCGGCCACTTCATTCCCGTAGGCGCCGACGTTCTGAACTGGGGTGGCTCCCACTGAACCAGGAATCCCAGAAAGAGTCTCGATCCCGGAGTAACCGTCAGAAACGACTTGAGCCACGAATCGATCCCAGTTGTGGCCAGCTGCGACCCGCACCAGCGTTTGTTCGTCATCAACCGCCACCGGAGATTGAACTTCGATCCCTTCCGTGGCGATGTGCACCGTCAAGCCGTCAAAGCCCTCATCGGCGATCACTAGGTTGCTGCCACCTGCGATCAGCAGCAACGGCTCGCCACGCTCGTCGGCACGAACGACTGCTTCAATGAACTCGGCTTCACTCGTCACCTCCCGGAACGAGCTGGCTACGCCTCCAACTCTCAAGGTCGTCAGCGGTGCCAACGGCACAGCTGACTGTTGTTTGGAGGCGGACTCAGGCACATAAGCAGACTAACGGCCACCCCCGCATTAACACGCGAGGGTGGCCGCTTGGTCAGGCTGCGGTTAGTCGCGCAGACGGATGATTCCGCGGGCCTTGCCCAAGACATCTACGCCATTTGCGGTCGCGTTCAAGTCAACGACGATCGTGCCGTCATCACGCTTCTCGCTGACCGTTCCGGTCACCTCGACAGCAGTGCCAGTGTCGTCGTCGGGAACGGGAACCGGTTTGGTGAATCGAACCCCGTAGTCAATGACTCGAGATGGATCGCCGACGAAGTCAGTCAAGACGCGCGCTGCCTGCGCCATCGTGAACATGCCGTGCGCAATGACGTTCGGCAAGCCGACTGCCGTAGCGATCCGTTCGTTCCAGTGAATGACGTTGAAGTCACCAGAAGCACCGCAATACATGATGAGGTTGATCCGCTGGATGGGGAACGTCGTCGGGCCAATCTTGTCGCCAACGTTCACGGAATCGAAGCTTGGAACTGAGACTGCTGCAGCCATCGATCAGCCCTCCTGCGGTGCGGTGCCGCGTGAAACGGTCACGTTCTTGGTGGTCACGATGAGCTCCCCGTCGAGGGTCTTCACATGCTGTTCCATCGTCAGCAGCTCGTTGCGGCCAATGACTGCGATGTCAGCGACAACGGAATCGACGATAACTTCGTCACCGGCGTAAAGCGGGCGTGAGTATGTGAATTGCTGCTCACCGTGGACGACCATTGCGTAGTTCAGGTTCAGCTCCGGATCGCCCATCGCACCGATCATGGCTCGGTAGGTGATGACGAATGGGAAAGTCGGAGGCGCGATCAGATCACGATGGCCAGCCGCCTTTGCGGCATCCACATCGTGGTACAGCGGATTCTGGTCACCGATGGCCGTCGCGAATTCGCGAACCTTCTCGCGGCCAACCTGATAGGGAGTCTCAAACTCGTACGTGCGACCAATGAAGTCGCGGTTGATGGCCATTGACTACATACCTCCGAGCTGTCCGCCAGTGACGGGGATCGTCACGCCGGAGACAAAGTCCGAATCCGACGACACCAAGAATGCCGTGACATTGGCGATGTCCTCAGGTTGACCGAGCCGTCCGAGTGAAATCATCATCTTCGCCATCTGGCGCATCTCCTCAGGAATTCCAAGGTCCTTGCCCGGCTCCTTGGCCGCCGTCAGACGAGTCTCGACGAAACCGGGCGCTACTGCGTTGACGTTAATTCCGAATGCACCAAGTTCGCGAGCTAGCGTCTTCGTCGTAGCAATAACCGCCCCCTTGGCGGCCGTGTAGTTGTACTGACCCGGATTGCCCATCAATGCGGCGACACTGGACGTGAAGACAATCTTCCGGTTGTACGCGACCTTTCCGTTCTCGGCGATTTCCTGCTTAGCGACCTCGCGCAGGTAAGGCATCGCGGCGAGGGTCGTGTGGAAGCCAGTCTTCAGGTTGGCGTCGAAGACGAAATCGAACTGGGCATCGTCAAGGCCGTGGAACATCTTGTCGCGGGTGACGCCCGCGTTGTTGACGATGATG
>DMNR01000055.1:3215-4856 GCA_003452655.1 Actinomycetota bacterium
CGCAGCGATGTTGCTTGACCAATTCCGCGCCCACCACCCGTGACGATTGCTACTCGATCATCTAGCCGACCCATATTCGATGCTCCTTCGTTCGATTTGGCTTGCTCGCGTTAGTAGTGAATCTTGCTCGCGTTGAGTGTGAATGGTTTCTGGTGCGCATTGCCTTCAGCGCATGCCTGGTGTTGGTCCATCAGCTCCCGATTTTTGATCAGGTGACCGACGCCCCTTCACCCACCTCCACACCAATGCCTGAGACGCTACCCAACGAGCCTTCACACACTTCTCCCACCCCATTAACGGCCGTTAATCAGGGCGATCACGGGTTGGCGGATCAGGCAGGATGGGCTCCGGGATCGCCCTGATGCGATGCCCTGTCGGAGTAACCCACGTGCACGTCCCATCGACTTGGCTGTCTACCAACTGCCACCGAGTATGGGTCTTCATTCGATGATGTCGGCGACACAAAGCACCGAGGTTCGCCGGAGACGTCGAGCCACCGGAATGCCATGGATCCGCATGGTCAATGTCGCACTGCTGGGCAGGGGCAGAACATCCTGGGAATCGGCACCGCTGATCTCGGTTGTTGACCAGGTCACGAACCCTGGAACTAGGTCGGTACTTCGCCGTTCCAATATCGACTAAGTGACCATCTTCGGGTGTCGTAACCCACCGTTCCCAGCTCGCATCACTCGCCAGTTCGCGAGCAAGCGATCCAGGAATCGGACCATAGCCACGTAGCTCGCCCGGGTTGTCAGCAATCCCGAGCGCCGTCGCTAGGTCTAGGACAACGTGCGCCTGGACAAGTGTCGGCGCAATTCCGCGCCTGACTAGATCTGGAATCTCGGAAGTCACGAGAGCGCTGAGGGCATCGGCACGGTATGCCCCCAACGATGGCAGATCCGCGGAATCCAACCCAGCCTCTCGAACCTCGTGAAGGTCTCGACCCTTGGCGATACGCGCGGCCTCAGTGAGCACGTTGTAGATGATCTGCGCCTTGTTAGCGGGAAGCAATGCTTCCAGATATGCCATTCCTGAGCTTGCCGGGGTCAGAGTCACGCAACGGTCCTCAGCAGCTCGGACGGCCTTCGCTTCCTCCTGCTGAGGTGCCACCGAGTGCACAGCACGTCGGCAAGATCGGCGCAGCTCACTGGGAACCTGTACCGATGCGCGCGGCAGAATCCGAGCCTCGACCTCCGCCACCTCCGCATCTGCAAGATCGGCGGTCTCCTCTACTACGACCCGGGCACCCCTGACCGAAATTTGCCCTGATTCAAGTGCACACCTCGTCAAGTGGTTCGCGTCAGCGAGCGACCGAGCGAATCCGATTTCAGTCTCCGCTGCCCGAGGACTGATCGTGAGCGCAACTGCAACAGACTCTCGCTCAGGGTTCGTGATTCCAAATCCGTCAGGCGTAGCGAGGGAAAGACCCGGCGCTGCGGCAGCCACAACCTTCGCCTTCTGTGAGGCAACCCAAGATTCGATCCGCGACCAAGCGCGCAGAATCTCAAAGAGTTCGCAGTCCGACTGAAGTGAGAGATCCAACTTTGCGAGGTTGGCAGCAAGCCCGGCATTCGGGATGGCCTCGGGTATCGCTTCGAAACCGATGTCCGTGAGGATGCCGTTGCTGACCCACTGCGCTCG
>DMNR01000109.1 GCA_003452655.1 Actinomycetota bacterium
ATTGAGGCCGTCTTCAGCGTGCTTGCGTTGACCGATGGCGTCGCTCCCCCCACTCGAAACCTCGACTCACAGGACGACGACGTTCACTTAGATGTTGTCCGAGTCGAAGGTCGCCCGATTGATGGCGGCGGCGTCGCACTGAGCACGTCCTTCGGATTCGGTGGCCACAACGTTGCGTTGGCATTCCGCGGTGATCGGGGATGAAAATGCGGGGGCAGCTTCTTGAGCAATCTGGATCGTCAACGGGTGATCTGGAACCGACCACATTGCAGTCCGGCGTGATGACTGAGGTCATCGACCTCCGCGACCCCATGCACCGGCTGCGACAGCTCAGCGATGGTTGTGCCCTTGAAGTCCTGCGTGTCAGCGACGGTGCGGTTTCGGCAGTCGGTCAACTCGGCGACACGGTGTGCGTGCTCTTCGCGACAGACCCACGCCACAAGGGTGGGGCGCTTGGCGTGGACGGGTGCGCGGCAATCGTCGACGCCTATGCGACGGCCATGCAGCGAGGCCTACCAGTGATTGGAATTTGGCAGTCCGGCGGCGCGCGATTGCCCGAGGGTGCGGCAAGCCTCGATGCTGTCGGGTCTGTCTTTGCAGCGATGACTCAGGCGAGTGGCGTGATCCCGCAGATCAGCGTCGTGCTCGGCCCAGCCGCCGGAGGTGCCGCGTATGGCCCGGCTCTGACAGACGTCGTAATCGTTGGACCGGCCGCCCGAGTATTCGTCACAGGTCCGGACATCGTGAACAGCATTACCGGTGAAACGGTCGACGCCGAGTCTCTCGGTGGACCAGATGTGCACGCGAAGTCCTCCGGCTTGAGTCACATCCGGACCGCGAGTGACGGCGAGGCCCTCACTCGCGCCCGCGAAGTTGCCTCCCTCCTGAGCAACACTCACACAGGTCTGGGAAACAAGGCTGCCGCGTCGGATCCTGGCCGGTTCCTGCCGACCCATGAACGGCGCGCATACGACGTTCACCCCATCGTTGCCGACCTCCTCGACGACAACCTCACCGAACTGCACCGGGAGTGGGCGCCCAACATCGTGACGACGCTCGGGCGCCTCGACGGGCAACCCGTTGGCGTGATCGCCAACAACCCCATTCGAATGGGCGGTTGCCTGACTGCTGCGGCATCTGAGAAGGCGGCCCGGTTCGTACGACTGTGCGACGCATTCGGGTTGCCACTCATCGTTCTGGTGGACGTGCCCGGCTATCTGCCAGGCGGCAAGCAGGAGGCAGATGGGATCGTGCGCCGCGGAGCCAAGCTTCTCCATGCGTTCGCCGCGGCACAGGTTCCTCGATTCACCGTGATTACTCGAAAGGCTTACGGCGGTGCATACATCGCAATGAACAGTCGTTCCCTGGGGGCCTCACGCGTACTCGCCTGGCCAACCGCTGTCGTTGACGTCATGAGCGCGCAAGCAGCTGTCAAGATCACCCGACGTCGTGACATCGCGGACGTCCCGGAACACAATCGCGACGAGGCAATCGCAGTGTTCGCAGCAGAGCACAGCGAACTCACCGGCGGACTGCAGCGTGCCGTTGACAACGGCATCGTTGACGAGGTTATTGATCCAGCTGGCACCCGAACTTCACTCGCGACTCTCGTTGCGGGTGCGTCCACAATCCCTTCTCGACAGAAAAACATCCCACTATGAACCCAACTGAAGTGTTCTCTTTCACCGACGGACTCGGGATCGATGGCGAGACGGTTTGGCTTGAGCAGGCGCCGTTCGCAGCCAAGGTCGACCTCACAACACACGATCTAGCCCAACGGCCGACCGGTCGATCAGTGCTCGTCAGTGGCGGCAGTCGCGGGATTGGCGCAGCAATCGCATCGCGCTTTGCAGGCGATGGACACCGAGTCGCCAACCTCTCCAGGTCCNNGCGAATGGTCCCGTTGAAGTACTGATCGCGAACGCGGGCATTACCGACGACAAGCTGATGCTTCGAATGGGTGAGGACTCCTTTGTCGACGTTCTCGACACGAATCTCACCGGTGCTTATCGGCTAGTGAAAGCAGTATCAGGATCGATGCTGCGAAATCGCTGGGGACGAATCGTGTTCATCTCCAGTGTCGTCGCCATGAGCGGGTCTGCGGGGCAAGCCAACTACGCGGCGAGCAAGGCGGGTCTGATCGGGCTCGCGCGCTCACTCGCTCGAGAGTTCGGTCCTCGCGGGGTCACGTGCAACGTCGTCGCCCCGGGCTTCATCGATACCGACATGACCTCTCAACTGACCGACAACCGCCGCGACGAGGTCCTGGGAAGTATCCCGCTGAGCCGCATCGGGCGCCCCGATGATGTGGCAGCAACGGTCGACTTCCTGACCAGCGAGGCCGGCGGCTACGTCACCGGCGCCGTCATCCCGGTAGACGGCGGCCTCGGGATGGGCCATTAGCAACACCGGCCCCAAACCAGCGCAGCACCGTACGACCTCAGGCCCAGCATTGGGTCGGTTAGCTGCCCTATAGCGACCACAAACGCCCACAATAACTAGCGAGGAGACACCGTGAGTTCCACTCTGCTGGACACGCAGCTGGAGGAAACCCAGCCCACTGTCGAAACCAACACAACCGGCATCGTTGCCGGGAAGCGCTTACTCATCACCGGCGTCCTCACCGAAAGCAGCATCGCGTTCTCGGTTGCGCGCCTCGCGCAGGAGCAGGGCGCGGACATCGTTCTGACGAGTCCACCACGCACGGTTTCGCTGACGCGACGCATCGCGGCTCGCCTCCCCAAACCCGTTGAGGTACTAGCCCTCGACGTCACTGATGACGCCGATCTCGATTCGCTTGACCAACGTGTGGGTGAACACCTTGAGCAAGTCGACGGCATCTTGCATGCAATCGGCTTCGCCCCCGCGAGCGCCCTTGGCGGCGGCTTCATGACTGCACCGTGGGCCGATGTGGCGACCGCGATGCACGTTTCGACGTACAGCTTGGTTTCACTGACTCGCGCACTTGCCCCGAGCCTGGCACCAAACGCCAGCGTTGTTGGTCTCGACTTCGACGCATCTGTGGCGTGGCCTAGCTACGACTGGATGGGCGTCGCAAAGGCCGCGCTCGAATCTGCGTCCCGCTACCTGGCCAAGGAGCTCGGCCCACAGGGAATTCGGGTCAACCTGGTTTCTGCGGGACCGCTGCGCACGATGGCTGCTCGATCGATCGAAGGCTTCAGCGAATTCGAGAACGTCTGGGACCAGCGCGCACCCCTCGGCTGGGACATCAACGACGCGGAACCAACCGCACGCGCAGCGCTGGCACTTCTCTCAGATTGGTTCCCGGCAACAACCGGCGAGATCGTTCACGTTGATGGCGGCGTTCACGCGGTGGGAGTGTGAACACCACAACGCTGACCCGGCAGGAATCCAAGGGCAAGATCGCGGGTGTCGAGTTCTTCGTCTTTGGCGATGGCGACCCCGTGACCGTCTTCGCCCATGGCCTGGCGGGCTCGGTGTCGGAGACGAAACCGCTGGCCATGCCGTTGACGGGAACCCGGGTGCTGTTGAACTTCCGCGGCCACGGTGGGTCGGATGCACTGGCGGACGGCTGGGACTACGACCTGCTTGCCGACGATGTACGGGTGGTCGCAGACCATGTCGGCGCCACCGGAGCGTGCGGACTATCACTTGGCGCTGGCGCGATCTTGCGACTGCTCACGCAGACCCCGCAACGCTTTGATCGGTTGGCTTTTGTCATGCCCGCCGCCCTCGATCAGCCGTGGACCGACGGCGCGATCGTCCGACTCCGCGAATTGGGTGCGGCGATCGAAGAGGGCGACAGAGAACGCTTGACCGCGGTCCTCATGAGTGAAGTGCCGGAGCATCTGCGGGAACTGCGCGTCACTCGAATCCTGCTCGCACGCCGCGCCGCCGAACTCGCGGCAATGACGCCACCCGCCCCGGCGCGCGTGGATGTCCCGGTGGCGAACCTGGGTGCGCTCGCGAGCGTCACTGCACCTTCCCTCGTGCTTGCCCAGCGCGGCGATCGGCTCCACAACGTCGAGGTGGCGACTCGGCTATCGGATGCACTACCGCACTCGGTTCTGCACACCCTCGAACCAGGGGGCGTCTTCTGGACGCAGTCGGACGTCACCCGGGAATTGCTGACCGAACAGTTCGTCGCGGGGCGCTAGGACCCGATCAACTACCGAACGTCGGCGCTCACGAACGCCTAGAGATAGGTGCCGAACCAGTCACCGGCGTGGACCAGAGCAGCACTGAGCCCCGGATCGGTATCGAGGGTGTTGTGATCAGCCTCAGGGACAATGATCCACCGCTTCGGCCCGGGCAAAGCCCGATACACCTCCCCCACCGTCTCAATGGGTGCCGTGTCATCGTCCGCCCCGTTGATAAACAGTGTTGGGCAGCCCGCGAGCGCGGCCGCCGCAGCTTCCGGCCGGAACGCTGACATCGCGTCGACGCTCGCCAGGTAGAACGAAGTCTTGCCCAATCCGTCAGTCCCGGGAAGTGCGCTCGTGCCCCCTTGAAACGCTTTGAGCTTTTCGTAGGCCGCGGCAAATGCTGGGCTGAACGGAAAGATGTCGTTGACGGTAACGATCTCTGGCGCATGCCCACGCGAGATCGCGAGGCGATCCGCCGCAACACGTTTCTTGAGTTCCACCCACTCCCACGCTGGTCGCGGTGCTCGAAGCATCGCCTGGCCATTACCCGGCCCAGACACCGTGACTGCTGCACGCACCTCTGGGTCGGCCGCAGCAACGTGGACCGCAACCGGCCCGCCGTAACTGTGCCCATACACGCCGACTCGGTGGGGGTCCACTTCCTGCATGCCTATCAAGTAGCTGAGCACATAGCGTGCGTCGGCGACTCGTGCGAAAGGGTCGATCCACCCTCGATCACCAGAGCTGTCGCCATGACCGACGTAGTCGAATCTCAAACTGGCAATTCCGGCGTCGGCAAGAGCGTTGGCAACGGTAGGCATCACCAGGTTGCGGACGCCTGACAACCCCTGACACAACAGGACAGCGGGGAAGGCAGATCCGTTCTGTGGCATCCGGAATGTCGCGGCTATCCGTTCACCCTTGCCACTTCGAATAGTCAACTCTCGCTCTAGCTGGGCCATCGACCCAGCATAGAAGCGACGAGACGATCTTGGCGCGGTCGCTGATGCGCCTGCGTCACCGAGGTGTCATTCCTCCGTTGCCTGGGTGTGAACTCGTCTGATGGGTGTGATTTGGGCTAACTGAGGTGTAGTCGGAGATGACACCCCCGCCCTCACCGAACGCCAGCATTCCCACAATTGCGATTACTGCCAGAACTGCTCCGACTACTACTGTGGCGATGTCCATCATGAACTTCATCATTGGTGCTCCTGGGGTAGTTCCTGGATGCGGCGGTTTCAGCGACGCTGATTGATCCAAATCTCCCCAGCAGATTGGATCGGGAAACGGACGACGCGATGTGTACCGGTGCACATCGCTTGCCTTCGAACCCCACCAACTCATTTCCGCACGAAACTTTGCCAAATCCTGGGGAGCAGGGCTCAAATCCGACCGGATTTGGGCTACGGATTCCCCGCAAATTTGCCGATACGCAATCGAAGAAGCAGTTGACCGACAGGAAGCGTGTGGCATGAATCTCGGTAGTTCACGAAGCAAGGCTGTGACGATCGGCCTAGCGGCAGCAGTGGCTGGAGGTCTGGCGCTGGGCATACCTGTGGCGAATGCCGACACACCTGCATCGGTGAACCCCTCGGCACCCGGAGTCGGCGACGGCGAGACACCAGGCGCACCCTCGCTAAGCCAGCGAGCTTTAGCGTCGACGCCAACCGGTTCCACGGTTACCTCACCTGCGTGGATTGGCGGCGCAACTCTCAATGCTGGCTGGGAGTACAGCAACCACGGCCCACACCGCGCGTGGGACGTTGGGCTGTGGCTCGGCACTCGGATCTACGCACCCCGGTCCGGGATCGTCATCGGCCTCAACGACGGTGTCGCGAACAATCCTGCGGGAGTCAATCCTGGGAGCAACGCACCCTCCAACTGGGTTCTGCTGTGCCATACCGTCAGAGGGACGCCGGTCTCCAGCTTGTGGCAGCACCTGTCGCCGGGCATTCCGCTGACGGTGGGACAGCGGGTCGCAGGACCTGTACTGGACTCAACAGGGCACGCGATCGCGGGAACCGGAACTCTCCTGGCGTTCACAGGAAACACGGGCAATAGCACCGGACCACATCTGCACTTGGCGACGATGAAAGGCTGCGAGAAGCCAACCGTGGCCGGCAATAACAGTCCCGCTGCATGGAGTCGCTATAACTACCTCAACAAGCCCGAAACGCTCGTGTGGGAACCATCAAGGATCTGGCGACGACCGGTGGTCGATGCCAGCGAACTGATGGCTGCCTATAAGGCACGCGGGAGATCAGTCGCGGTGTTGAACTTGCGAAAGGCAACCGGCGCAAAATCACGAAGCACAAAAGCAAACAAGAGCTTCAGGATTTTGATCAAACAGCTGAAAGCCTCCATCAACTACCCAAACACTAATTCGCGGCCGTCGAAGAAGTTCCTCAAGAAGCTCGCCAAACGCACCCAAGACCTGGGAGTGAGTTGACGTCGACAGTTGAAGGCGGCGGATCTGGATAACTGATTGTGAGAGCCGATGCGCTGAAATGAGCCACACCGTCGCTCAGTCAATAGGATCCGTGAAGTGGCCAGCCAATGGAAGAGCGAATTTCGCGTATTCCCGACGCTGCGCGGATATCGGCGCAGCTGGCTGACTCGTGACTTGCTTGCCGGACTGAGCTTCGGCGCGATCACGATCCCCGGGCAGCTCGCCACTGCACACCTGGCGGGAATGCCCACGATCACCGGTTTGTACGGATTCCTCGCAGCATGTTTGATGGCAGCTCTGCTGGCCGCCAACCGCCACCTCGCACTCGGGATGGACAGCACCATCGCTCCGATGCTGGCCGCCGGATTAGTTGGCGTAGGAGTCGCCGCTGGCAGCGAGCAGTACATCGGCCTGGCGTTGGTCACGACCTTCATGGTGGGCTTCCTGCTGCTCATTGTCGGCATCGGGAAAATGGGATGGGTCGGCGACTTTCTGTCCCGACCAGTCGTCACCGGCTTCCTCGGTGGTATCGCCATCATCATCGTGATCAACCAGCTGCCTCAGTTCTTCGGCATCAATTCGGTATTCGAACGCACCCCCGTACGGCTATTGCACTTCCTTCAAAACGTGTCGGACTTTAACCTTCCGACCCTGATTGTTGGCGTCGCGTCCTTGGCCCTGCTACTCGGGTTCTCGCGCATCGGCGGGCGGTTCCCCGGAGCGCTCGTAGTGCTGGTGCTCGCCATCGCTACCTCGGCAATCTTCGATTTGAGCGCTCTAGGCGTGAGGACCCTCGGGCCGTTGAAGTCAGGCCTGCCGAGCCTCACGCTGCCCCCGCTCACATTTGATTCCATCGAACTCACGATGGGCACAGCGCTGGCGATCTCCATTATCTGTATGGCCCAGACGTCGGCGACCACCCGGACCTCAGCCGCAATCGGAGGCTTTGAGACCGATATCAATGCCGACTTCCGAGCCGTGGGTGCGGCAAATGTGCTCTCGAGCTTCTTCGGTGCTTTCACTGCCAACGCAAGCCCACCGTCGACCGCGATCATCGCTGAATCACGCGGTCGGACTCAGGCCACAGCCTTGTTCGCCAGCGTGCTTGCCGTTCTCTTGATGTTCGCCAGCCGTCTCATCGAGGCGCTGCCCGAAGCGACGCTCTCTGCGATTCTCATCTTCATCGCCATCCGGATCTTCCACCTCGACGAGATGATCGCGATGAAGAACTACTCATGGCGAGCCTTCTCGCTCATGCTCACTGCCATGCTGGGCGTGGTGGTCCTCGGTGTCGGTTATGGGGTCGGGCTCGCAGTTCTCATATCGGTCCTCGACCGAGCGCGGCGCACTGCCCGCCCCGAACTGCTTCGCCTCGGGCGAACTCCTGAGGGTCAATGGGTCAAGCACTCCGCAAGCAACAGCGAGGAGTTGCCAGGGGTTGCGGTCTTTCGGCTCAATGGACCACTTTGGTTTGGAAACGCAAACTGGTTCCGCGAGGAGATGCTCGCGGCGATTCCCGAGGACTCAGAGAAACCGGATCTTCTCGTGCTCGACACTACGGGCGTCGACGATATCGACTACACCGGGAATAGCGCGGTCATTCAGGTCGCCGAACTTTGCGAGCTACGAACAGTTGGGCTCGCGATCGTGACGCATCCAGGCAAGACCGATCGGGCGTTCCACAAGGGTGGACTGATTGAGGACATCGGACAGGACCGCGTCTTTGAGTCGGTGGAAGCCGCAGTGGTCGCCCTCGATCCGGCAGCGGATCTTCCGTTCGAAGACTAAGCATCGAAGACTATTTGCCCGAAAACCAAGCCTTGCCGGTCGCATCGAGCAATTCCTTGGGCGCCTCTGACTCTTCTACCATCGTGTGGCCCTTGAGAACCTGACGGCCACCGTGCCGAGTTCTGTACGCAGTCCATGTGACGCCGCTATCCAGTTCCGTCAGCGTCACCACGTGTGACTCCTTCAGAACGTGGGCGGCCCCTGCCACGGCTGCATCTCCACCGATCACTGCTTTGTCGCTGACTTCCGCCTGCCCGGATACCCACGCGTTGTCAAGGAGCACAGCGTCGCCAGCAACCACTGCCGAACCCGAGACCTGCGCTCGACCCGAGAGCTGCGCCTTACCAGAAACTTCGGCGTGTCCTGAAACTTTCGCCTTGTCTCGTACCTGCGCCTTGCCCTTGACGTCCGAATGGTCGGAGATCTTCGCCGAACCGGAGATAGCGGCGTGACCATGGACCCAGGCTGAACCGGAGATGGCGGCGGAATCAGCAACCGTTGCGTGGCCTGACACCTTGGACTTGCCGGATACTTTGGCGTCCCCGCTGACTTCCGCGTGACCTGCCACTTTGGCTCTTCCCCCGACAACCGCGTTGCCAGTCACCTTGGTGTTCTTTCCCATGTCCCGAGTGTGACGTGCCCACCAGCGGGTGGCTTGCTCAACCCACCCCTACTGGCGGCTCGGTTCACCAAGTGTTCACCTACGCGCGCCACTGGATAGCTACTGGCGGGCAGCAACTCGTGCTGCGCCGACACCAGCAACCCCTACCGCAATCCCTGCCAGTACCCCGACCAGAGCGGCCATATATGTGTGCGTCTTCATGTCTGTTCCCCCGAACATCACGCTTCCGGAGCCTCGCGCGGGCCAGAGTCGAGTCGACTGTGGCTAACGAAACCAAACCGATGAGCGTATTTCATACTTTCGTCTGAGTGATACCCCCTCATTGGTTACCCAAACGAAGGATCGGCACCTCGCGACATACTCATGCATATGCCCGACGACCTCGAACTGCGACCGGGCGTGGTCATTCCCGGATCCGAACTGACCTGGAAGTTCTCGCGATCGTCTGGCCCGGGTGGACAATCGGTGAACACCACAGACAGCCGGGTCTCGCTGTCATTCGACGTGGGCACAACAGGAGCACTCGATCGCTACCTCAAGGCCCGCGCGTTGCAGCGACTTGCCCCGCGACTCATTGACGGGGTTCTCACCGTCCATGCGGAGGCGCAGCGCTCCCAGTACCAGAACCGCCTAGCGGCCCAAGCGCGGCTCGTGGAACTGTTGCGCGCGGCAATCAAGCCACCGTCTCCGAAGCGACGGGCAACCAAGCCCTCTCGTCGAGCTAAGGAACGTCGCATCGCAGGAAAGAAGCAGCGCGGCCAAACGAAGCGCCTGCGAGGACGGGTCGAGGAGTAGCACGCGCATCTCAGACCGCCTGTGCCACTGCGTTGTCGAGTTCACTGCGCGCGATGTGGTCGAGCCACCATGCCGCCCATACCGCCGTCACCAGGGCGCGTGGGTGTTCAATGCATGCCTGCGTCTGCGCTTCGGCGATCTGCCGGACGGCCGCNACGTGTCCATCGCCACCGACTTTCAGGGCCTCAGCGAGTCTGGGGATTCGGCTGGGAGGGTCCGAGAATCTCGAA
>DMNR01000292.1 GCA_003452655.1 Actinomycetota bacterium
GACGTCCTGGCCCACTTCGACCGACCCGGGCGCATCCATCGGCCCAACCGAAGCGATCAACGGTCGGCTTGAGCACCTGTGCGGCTCAGCCTTCGCCTTCCGAAACCTCACCCACTACATCCGCCCGCTGCCTCCTCAGGGCCGGTGGATTCAGCCCCCGGCTACGCCCAGGCTACGCCCCGCTTTGGGATGAGCCACTTACTGATCAGGGCTCAGGCCAAAGGCTTAGTCGCCAAGGCCATGACGATTTCAAACAGTTCGCGTGGATCATTGGTGCACCCCTGACCACCGTGCTCGCGAGTTTCCTGTTTGTGCGACGGGTCATTCGAGGACGCAAAGAAGACCAGTGGCGTTCTATCACCTCCCTTTCTCATCGCATCCAGGAGTACGTACCCCTCTCGCGGCCCCTCGGCACGGCCCATATCCGAGATCACAACGGCGTACGTCGCAACGCTCAGCGCTTCAAGCGCGTCTGAAGTATCGAGCGACAAACTGACCGATGCCCCCGCCGCAATGAAGGCCTTCCGCTCCCAAACATTGTTTTCAGGTCGGTCGTCAACCCACAGAAGTCGAAAACTCCTGTCCGCCCGACGACTGTTGACAACAGTCTCAACAACATCCTCAACTTCACGCTCAGTATTCACTGAGACCTCGCCCGACTGCCGCGCCTGGGCGGCGGACAGGTAGGCCACTGATCTCAGCTGGCCTTGCGTGGCTTCGAGAAAGGCGTCGTCTCCCCGAAAATCTCTAGGCGAATAAAGTCGTGATGGGTGCTTGGAGATGAGCCACATGAAGACCCCCAATACCGTCAAGGGGAACAGCACCAGAAACCAAATCAAAGGCGCCTTCAAAGACGCCTCTAGGTTGGCACTGCCGAATGTGACGAGCGCAGCGAGGCCATAGACGAGCACCAGAGCAAGGGCCACGATCCCCAACGGGTTCCTGGAAAGTGATGGCGCGACGCTGTACATCGACGCCACGGCGGGTTCCTCGGAACTGGTCGCGGCCACGGACCAATCATGGCACAAGCATCGTCGCGACACGGCAGCGCAATCCGCCGTGGTGATGGCCCTCTTGTGAGGGAAGGGCATCGAGTTCAGTCGCGTCAGCGGTTACGAGGTCTCCCAGCAGAACAGGCAAGCAAGCGACGGGTGTCCTTTCACGGTGGATGTGGGCTGAGCGCACGACGGCCGGGCTCGCAGCCATGGGACAAAGCCGCCGAGGAGGCCGGTCAGGGAGGTCATGGCCAGCACGTTGCGGTCGATGTGTCGGTCTCCTCTGGGATGGGACTGCTGCACGAGACCTGGCAGCTGCTTGACAACACCGACGTGCTCACACCAGCGAATCGGCCGTTCTGGTGTGGTCGACCCGGGTCGTATGGCACAGTTGAACTCACCCAGTCCGGCGAAGGTGCATCACGGCCAGGGGGGTCCAGTGGCAGGCGAGCGGCATACCATCTCCAACCCCGTAGGCCTCGACCTTTCCGGGTCGATATGCCCACCGCTGCGGTTCGTGTTGCAGACCACAGTCGAGCCGATCGGCGTGACTGAGGCGGACGGGAAAACGACGATCTGCTACACGCCCTGGTACACGGGTTTCCAGTCAGACGTCGATCTTCCCGACCACGACGGTCCGCCGCTGGTCCTGTGCCACTACATCCTGCCGGCCACGGACGACCTGGACCTGCTGGTGGCAAGTCTCGGCGACGTACCGCAATACTTCTACGACCTGCTCAGTGGGGCCGACTTCGGAGACCAGCTGACCCAGCATGTCGCTTTGCATTGGCCGCAGATCTATGACCACTTCAAGGCCGGCACTGAGCAAGCCTTTGATCGCCGGTGTCTCATGCAAGTTCGAACCATGCAGGGCGCCGAGTGGGTGCTGGCCGAACCACTTCGGGGCAGGCGGCGCAGCGAGGTCCCGCCCTATCTACGCGAGGACCTCATGATGGCGGCGCTCGGCGCGGCTCTGCGGTTGGCTGCCCCATGGGAGACGTTGCCAGAGCTGATGACCATCCTCGGCGGACCGGATCGGTTGTCGCGTCGCCTGAACGCGGTCTCCGGATTGCTGGGGTCCGTGTCTACGATCGGCGGCGCTTTTGGAGATTCCGCTGGCTTCAAGGAGCTCATTGAGGCGTGCAAGGCCGCCTTCGAGCTTTCAGAGCGATGGCGAGAGTTGGGCGACTGAGCCGCTATCGAAAGGAATTCGATGACTACGACGGTCCTTTCCCGTGTCCCTCAGGTCCGTGATGACCAGGACCTGCCCTTCGTTGTTGGCGCTTCCGAGGGATCCCCGAGCCTCGCGTTCGGAGCCTTTGAGTTGCGCCGCGGTCCCGCTACTTGCTACCTCAGCGCGCCCCTCTCAGACGGCTTGTGTCTCAACACGGTCCTTCAGTCGGAACAAGGTGCCGCGTATGTCACTGTCTCGACGGGCCCATTCCTCGTCGAATGGTGGCCGATCATTACTGCAGGTCGGCCGATTCCGGGTTGTCCATTGCTCACCCGCATCGGCGCCACGGGACGTTTCCAGGTGCGCATCGAAGGCCTCGACATCCCCGCGGCCGCGTTGTTGTTCCCTGACCCGATGAGTGTGGTCCTCTCGGCTGCCGTTTCGGGAGGGTTGGACGATGACGCGGTAACGTTCGCCGCGTTCGTTTCCCCGGCGTTGTGCCGGGTTGCGCTTGAGATGCTCGGGGAGTACCGGACCCTCGTGCGTGTGGTGCCGGATGTGAACGTGCAGCTGGGTCCGTACTCCGTCCCTCTCGAAGATCTTCTTGTCGGCGCAGCAGAGGTCGCTCAGCAGCTCCCCGGCGAGGTACGGCCATGACCCTCGCCGCACCCGTGAGAGTGCTGTCCATCGACGGTGGCGGGATGCGGGGTTACATTCCCGCACTCGTCCTGGCCGAGTTGGAGCGTCGGCTGGGCGTTCCACTGCGCAGCACAGTTGATCTAGTGGTGGGGACCTCCACGGGCGCGATCCTGGCCATTGGGCTGGCCGCGGGCATGTCCGCTGAAGATCTGGCTGGGTTCTACCCCAAGCACGGTCGCACTATCTTCGGCGGCGTCGAGCGTTCCGTATGGGAGCGAAGGATCTGGGGCGACGGGAAGAATCTATGGGACAGCCTCGACCGCTCGGCCAGGAACATTGGAGGCCCGTTCGGTGGAAACGCCAACTTCGGCGGCAACGCGCGCCACCGGCCCGACGGGCTTGAGCAGGTCTTGCAAGCCGTCCTGGGTGATCGTCGCCTGTCCGACCTTGACATGCCCCTAGCCGTGACGACGTTCGATGCGAACGTCGCCCTGCCAGTCGTGCTGACCTCAAGCGACGCCAAGCTCGACCCTCGCTTCGATCTGCCCTTGTGGCAGGCCGCGCGCGCCACCTCTGCGGCCCCTACGTACTTTCCGCCCTTCGAAGTGGATTGGGCGGGACAACGCCGCTCCTTCGTGGACGGCGGGGTGTGGGCGAATAACCCGGCGGGTGTCGCCATCGTCGAGTCACTGGCGCTGACTTCCGCACGTGGACTCACCGGGACCTCCGTCGTGATGGTCTCGTTGGGGACGGGCGTAGCGCCACCCGGTGTGCTGTTCGATGCCGACGCGTCATGGCTTGGCAGCGCCCGTGACCTCGCTGGCCTGGCAACGAGCGTGTGGGCTGGAGAGGTGCTTGCACGGCGAGCCGTCCACGGTGGCAGCTTCCACCGACTCCAGATCCAGGATGCCCGCGTCGCAGGTGCGATGGATGACCCGTCGGAGGCGCGACTGGACCAGCTCCGAAAGGCGGCGCAGGCACTTATCGTGAACCAGTCCGACGCGCTCGATGCGGCGGTGGTCGGCCTTCGGTCGGCGTGACAGATGACGGCCGCCGCCACTGACCCGAGTTCGGAAGGGAGGCACCCTTAAAGCTCGGGATCCAACTCGTTGAGCTTGACCATCGCCCCTCGGGTGCGCAAGAGCGATCAAGTTTCTGCTGATCCGCGAGGTAGGCGAAGGGTGACGAAGTCACCGAAACACCTGGCCGCCGGACTTGAGCGCCTGCCACGAGGAGGCGTAGGCCATGGGCGCATTCATGACGTCGAAGACACCTGGCGCATACCAATATTCACGG
>DMNR01000375.1:0-3612 GCA_003452655.1 Actinomycetota bacterium
CACGGCTTCTTCAAGGCCAACATGTTCCTTGGTGCTGGCTCGGTCATGCATGGGATGAACGACCAACTCGACATGCGCAGATTTGGCGCGCTTCGAAAAGTCATGGTCATCACCTTCATCACCTTCAGCTGTGGCTGGTTGGCGATCATGGGTGTCCCGCCGTTCGCAGGCTTCTACTCCAAAGACAAGATCATTGAAGCGGCATTCGGCGTCAACTGGATCGTCGGCGCAGTAGCGTTGTTAGGTGCCGGAATTACGGCCTTCTACATGACTCGACTGTGGACGATGACGTTCACGGGCAAGAGTCGCTGGACCGAGGACAACAAGCATCCACACGAATCCTCTTCCGTCATGTGGATCCCGATGGCGATCCTCGCGTTCCTGTCGGTCGTAGCGGGATTCATGCTCGCTGGTGCCATCGAAACCTGGCTCGCGCCCGTCACCGGGTTCGAAGAAACCGAACTGGCTGTCAGCTCCCTGGTGATGGAGGCGGCAAGCCTCGCCTTGGTCATCGTCGGTGCCACCATCGCGTACCTGCAGTACCGCCGCGATGTGCCGCTGACTGCACCGCAACACGTCTCGCCGCTCACAGTTGCTGCTCGCCACGACTTGTACGGTGACGCATTCAACGAAGAAGTCTTCATGCGCCCTGGCCAGTGGCTGACTCGCTCGCTGGTGTTCTTCGACAACCGTGGAATTGATGGTCTGGTGAATGGGATTGCTGCTGCACTCGGCGGCTTGTCGGGGAGGATGCGTCGGATCCAAACAGGATTCGCCCGCTCCTACGCCCTGTCCATGCTGGGAGGCGCGGTCCTTGTGATTGCTGCCCTGATTCTGGTGAGGACGTGACCGATATGTCGTTCCCGTGGCTCACCACAATCGGTGTCGTGCCCCTCGTCGGCGCCCTCGTCATCATGCTGTTGCCGAAGGCTTCGACGGAACTTGCGAAGCGGTTGGCAGTTGTCTTCAGCGCTATTCCGCTGATCCTGGTCATCGCGATGGCGCTGCAATTCGACGCCGACTCGACCGCTGAATTCCAGTTTGTTGAATCACACTCCTGGATCCGTACGTTCGGGATCTCGTACTCCGTCGGAGTCGATGGAATCTCACTCGTCCTGATCGCACTGTCGGTCATTCTCGTTCCGTTGGTCATCCTGGCGGCCTGGAATGACGCCGACGATGCGATGGGTAGCGTCAAGGGATACTTCGCGCTGCTGCTCATCCTCGAGACGTTCATGGTCGGTGTCTTCGCAGCGACGGACGTGTTCCTGTTTTACGTCTTCTTTGAGGCGATGCTGATCCCGGTGTACTTCCTGATCGGTCGCTACGGCGGTCCAGGACGCCAGTACGCTGCGGTCAAATTCCTGCTCTACAGCCTGGTCGGCGGCTTGCTTATGCTGGCCGCACTTATCGGCCTTTACGTCGTCAGTGCACAGGAGCTCGGTACCGGAACCTTCGACTTCACCACCTTGACGAATCTGAACATCGATCCGGGCACGCAGAAGTTGTTGTTCCTCGGCTTCTTCATTGCATTTGCGATTAAGGCTCCATTGGTTCCATTCCACACCTGGCTGCCGGATGCGGCAGCAGCATCGACTCCTGGCACAGCTGTGCTCCTGGTTGGTGTGCTCGACAAGGTCGGTACGTTCGGAATGATCAAGCTGTGTCTGCCGATCTTCCCAGCTGCGTCTGAGTTCTACGCACCGGTGATCATTTTTCTCTGTGTGGTCGGCATCATTTATGGAGCGCTGCTGGCAATCGGTCAAACCGATCTCAAGCGGCTCATTGCCTACACGTCAATTTCGCACTTCGGCTTCATCGGTCTCGGCATTTTCGCGATGACGACCCAAGGGCAGTCAGGCTCGACCTTCTACATGTTGAACCACGGGTTCTCTACTGGTGCCCTGTTCCTCATCGCAGGCTTCCTCATGACTCGCCGTGGATCGCGGCTCATCGCTGACTACGGCGGCGTCTACCGAGTCGCGCCGGTGCTGGCGGGTCTGTTCTTGATCGCTGGCCTCAGTTCGCTGTCGCTACCCGGTCTGAGTAGCTTCGTCAGTGAGTTCCTTGTACTCGTCGGAACCTTCGAGAAGTACACGGTGGCAGCTGTCATCGCGACCTGTGGAATCGTCTTGGCAGCGATCTACATCCTGTACTTGTACCAGCGCACCATGACGGGTCCGGTCAAGGACGGCTGCGAGAAGATGACCGATATCAAGGGACGTGAAGCCTTTGCGATCATCCCAATGTTGGTGCTGCTCGTGGCACTCGGCGTCTACCCCAAGCCAGTCTTGGATGTGATCAATCCGGCGGTCGACAGAGTCATGCTGCAGACAGGTCAACGAGACCCCGAACCAGCAGTTAGACCGCTCGCTGAGTCAGGAGCTGCCAAACAAGAAGCGCAGCGAGTTGTCGGCGCGGTTGAGGGAGGTGCCCGATGATTAGCGTGCTTGGGGCAGCTGCCAATCCGACGTTCGAGATGCCGTCGATCGACTACCACCAGATCGCACCGATCCTCGTGGTACTCGGCATGGCTGTGGTGTCAGTCCTCGTTGAGGCGTTTGTGCCTCGGGAGGCGCGGCGCACAGTTCAACTCATCCTCACGTTTGCGACCTTGATCGTTGCGTTCATCCTGGTCGTGAGCTTGGCCGGTCAGCGTGCGCTTGCGGCCGCTGGAGCGGTCGCGGTCGACGGGCCTTCACTCTTCCTTCAAGGAAGTCTGTTGATCCTCGCCATCATGGCCGCTCTGCTAGTCGCTGAGAAGGGGATCGACTCCGCTGGAGATGCTTTCGCCGCTCGAGCGAACGCGTTGCCGGGAAGCGTCGACGAACGCGAGTTCACCAAGCGCGGTTGGTTGACCACTGAGATTTGGCCCCTCTTCCTCTTCAGTGTCGGCGGCATGCTGCTCTTCGTCACAGGCAGCGACCTGCTGATCCTGTTTGTTGGCCTCGAAATCATGTCGCTGCCGTTGTACCTGCTTGCGGGTATGGCTCGACGTCGTCGCCTGCTGAGTCAAGAAGCTGCGATGAAGTACTTCTTGCTCGGTGCATTCAGCTCGGGGTTCTTCCTCTACGGCGCTGCGATGCTGTACGGCTTCGCGGGAACCGTCGACCTCGGGGGAATCGCAGATGCTGTGAACGCCAACGCCGGGCAGAACGGCTTACTCATCGCCGGCATGGCATTGATCTCAGTCGGACTGTTCTTCAAGGTCGCGGCAGTTCCGTTCCACCAGTGGGCACCTGATGTCTACCAGGGTTCGCCGACCTCGATCACGAGCTTCATGGCTGCATGTGTGAAGCTCGCCGCGTTTGGCGCGATGCTTCGGATCATGTACGTCGCACTCGGAGGACTGCGTTGGGATTGGCGCCCGATGTTCTGGGTCATCGCAATCTTGACCATGTTCGTTGGCGTCATCATTGCGCTGACTCAAACAGACGTGAAGCGAATGCTCGCGTACTCGTCGGTCGCGCACGCTGGCTTCCTGCTCATCGCGGTGATCGCGACAAACGAGCAAGGCCTCGGTGGCGCGATGTTCTACCTGCTGGCTTACGGCGTGGCCACGATCGGTGCATTCGGGGTGGTATCGCTGGTCCGTGATTCCACCGGCGAAGC
>DMNR01000375.1:3756-15622 GCA_003452655.1 Actinomycetota bacterium
GCCTTGACGATTGTGCTTGGAATCATCCCGCAGCCCTTCCTCGATCTCGCTGAGAAGGCATCGATCTTCGTTCGCTAGCTGGTCTAAGACATACTGGAGCAGTGGTGAGCGCAGTCAACAGTTACGACCTCGGTGACGAGCGCCTCAACGCAGATGTCGCAACGGGTCTTGCTGAGGTTGAGGTTCGGCTCGCTCAGGCTGTCAAGAGCGATGATGACTTCATCTCGGCCGCTGCCAAGCACCTAGTCGATGCCGGCGGCAAGCGGTTTCGCCCGTTGCTCGCAGTGCTTGCTGCCAATCTGGGTGATCCGGGTGCCCCCGGAGTCACTGATTCCGCCGTCGTCGTAGAACTGACCCACCTAGCGACTCTCTACCACGATGACGTGATGGATGAGGCTCCTCGTCGACGCGGTACCGACTCCGCGAATGCACGCTGGGGGAATACCGTTGCGATCCTCACCGGTGACTTCCTCTTCGCCCGAGCCTCGGACATGCTGGCTGATCTGGGACCCGAGGCCGTCCGGATTCAAGCGCGCACCTTCGAACGACTGGTGACCGGTCAAATCCACGAGACAGTCGGTCCGGCAGATGGTCAAGATCCAGTCGAACATCACCTGCATGTCCTCGCGGACAAGACCGGCTCCTTGATTGCCACCTCCGGTCGGTTCGGTGCGATGTTTGCCGGGTGCGACGAGGCAACGGTCGAAGTAATGACGAGGTATGGCGAACGAATCGGTGTGGCCTTCCAGTTGGCAGATGATCTTGTGGATGTTGCTAGCGACGGTGACACCTCAGGCAAGACGCAAGGTACGGATCTGCGAGAGGGAATCCTGACTCTTCCTGCCTTGATTGCCATGCAATCCTCTGACCCGGCAGATGCCCGCCTTCAGGATCTGCTGTCGCGTCCTTTGCCCGACGATGCGGAGCACGCGGAGGCCATCGAACTGCTCCAACGGCACTCGGCGTTCGAAGAAGCGCGTGCGGTTGCCCGTAGTTGGGCTGACGAGGCCCGCGAATCGGTGGCGGGCTTGGAGTTCGGCCCAGTCCGCTCGGCGCTGGAGGCGCTGTGCGACTACGTGGTCACGCGCACTGGTTGATCGCATGCTGGCAAATCAGTCGAAGGTCGTGTCATGGCTCGCGGCAACTGCTTCGGTCTTGCTCGCGGGCGCGTGCAGCGCACAACCGACATCATCTGAAACCACCGTCAATGCGCTTTGGTACGGCAAACAGAAGGATGGCAGTGTCGCTCAAGGCGTCACGAGGGTGACGATTGCGACTGCCACCTCCGACCAAGCCGGATTTCAGGTTGACCTCTCAGGGTTCGAATCAGCTAGCGCTGGGGCATATTGGAATTCGGCAGCGAGGTCAGCGGCCGCAGTGGCTGTGCTCTCCTCAGCGACGGACCCACGTGACCTCACCGTGAAGTTTGGTGTCGAAGAGAAGATCGACGGGCCTTCCGCCGGAGGGCTGTTGGCTGCTGGTATTCGCGCGGATATTGAAGGGGCCGCTATCCCGGCAGATAAGAGCATGACGGGAACGGTCCTTCCCAATGGTGGGATCGGGCCGGTCGGTGGAATCCCAGCGAAGTTGCGGGCGGCCAAAGAAGCGGGAATCACTACGGTTCTGATCCCCAAAGGGCAGGTCACTTCGACCGATCCGGCGTCTGGATCAACCGTCAACGTTGTTGATGAGGCTCGGCAATTGGGTGTTGAGGTGCACGAGGTTGCTTCCGTTGCCGAGGCCACGACTCAACTGACGGGTACCGATCAAAAATCCGACCAGGCAGATGCGGGACCAATCGATGAGGGGCTCCTGACCGTTGTGACGGCGGCGGCAAATGACGCCCTTCTTGATGTTGCCCGCACCCCCTTGGCAAGTTCACGCCAGACGAGTGTTGTTCGCACCCGACCAGCGGTTTCCAAACAGGTGAGCGATTACGTGCGCAACGCCAAAGCAGCGCTCGCTTCCAATGAACCGATCAAGGCGCTGACCAATGCAACAGCAGCGGCGAGACTCAGTCACTCGTGGAATGCCCGTGTCGCCGCAGTCGACAAAGCGTCCCAGGTGGGTAGTCGTGCTGCTACTGCCGAACTGTCGGCAATGGCGCAAGCACTCGCTACGCAGATTGAAGGGCAAATCACGCAGGCTTCGCAAACGCCGGCCCAACACCAGGAACAAGCGGTTGGACTTGCGGATGCGCTGAGTTGGGGAACGGATGCATTGTCCCGGACGACTTCGGTCAACACCCGACTTCAACGCGGCGGTGCGGGCCAAACGCCGGAGGTCGTCGGCACTGAAGCTGCCGATCTTGCCGAGTCCCGCTACAACGCCGACTTCATGCTAAAGACCGCTGTTGCCGCGCTCGCGACCATCGGGAAGCAGCCTGTTAATGGCGACTCCAGCACGCCCTTCCTATCGTCCTACGCAGACTTCCTCGCCGACGCCGCGGAGGCGAACGCGCAATACTTCGAGCAAATGGTGAAGGCTGCCGGTACGGAAGCGACGAACAACAAGGTCTTGCAAGATGACTTGGAGGTCGTGGCTGCCGGCCGTGCTCGTTGGGACACGGTCAAGTCTGGGACGACAGGTCCACAGGTTTCGGTGAAGTTGTCGCAGGCGATGTCGCGCTACATCGATTCGACGGTCTTGATCGCCAGCTCCGGGGTGGTGGCGGCGACGAGCGATTCCGCAGCAACCTCGCGCATCGATGTTCTTGATGGCGCCGCGCTGGCGGCCCAACAGGCATTGGCAACGGCCACAACAGCGCGGGAAGCCCGGGTGATGGCTGCTCGTGGTCTAGACAGTTCCTACACGCGGTGGAGCGATTCATGGGGAGCAGGCCTCACTGCAGCAGCATCCGTCAGCGGCCAAGCCGACCAGATTGAGCTTGAGGGACTCGTCTACCAGTGGTTCGCAAATATGCAGGCGGCGATCACTCTCGCACTGAATCAGGCAACGAAGTAGCGACTGCTCAAACTGATTCGGCACATCAGCTCGCCGTGATTTAAGCCCGCGCTAGTTGACGCCAATCTGCCGTCGAATCCAGTCGCCGTAACTGCTGCCTGTCGATTGCCAGTCATCATTTTGACCAGGGACGCCGCAGCTCTCGTTGTTCAGTCCACGCAGCGTGCCAGCAACGTACGGGGTGGAAAGCGGTGTCCCATCGTCGGCGAATCCTTTCCGCGCCCAGACATATGGCGCTCCGCTGTCGAAGACGCAAGTGCCCGACCCTTGACCCGCTGGGCGACCACCGCAGAACACGCCGTCTTGACCGCCATCGCACGTATCGTTCGCCGCAGTCGACTGCGGCGTCCAATCGAGGACTTGTGCGGCGGTCTTGGTATTGCCGTCTGTGCCCCAACCGAGAGTGATCGCCTTTGCGCCCACAACGTAGGGAGCGTTTTCTCCTTGGTCGATCAGCTCGAGAGGTTTTACCGCAGACGGCTTGTCGAGTTCGATCAATGCCAGGTCGACGTTGTCATTGGGGTAGTCGACGAATCTCTTGGCTTCAATCAGTTCGCCACCCTGGGTGCGATCGACCGAACCGATTCGGACCTGCCATCGGTCAGGGTTATCCGTCAGTGCGTTGTTGTGGCAGTGCTTTCCGGTTAAAACCCACGTCGGGGCGATGAGCGAACCTCCACACGGTGCACCGGCCGCGAGCTGAGTGGACGCCATCCAGGGGAACTGGCCCGCTTGCGCAGTCGTACCCACAACCGTGCCACCTTGTTCTTCGGGAGCACTTTGCGCGCCGTCTTGCCCACTTCCGCAGGCGGAAACCAGCGTGAGTGCGAGCAGAGCGGCACAGGCAAAGGCGAGGCGCAGCTTCATGGTCGATCATCACCGGACTCTTGGTAGCGAGGTCGATACGCGTGGGGACTCAGCCCACCATAGATGGTTGGTGTCTCGCATCGAGGTCGCCCGATGTCCAGTTCCGCCGCGCCACCGGGCGACCCTCCGACTAAAGGCGGAAGCACGTTACGCAGCGTAGCCGGGATACACCCGATCGGCCTAGAAGATCATCCTCAACTCAAGGTGCGTTCCTGATCAGTGACAAAGTTTGTTGAATCCGTCGCTGCCCACAGTGCAGCGGCGAAATTGGGCGCGAGGTGAGTTGTGAAGTTGGTTCGAGCACTGCTCGGGAACGCAGCTGGCGCGGCCGCTTCGCGGTAACGGTCGCTGTCGCCCTGGCATGTGGTCAGCCGTGCGTCAGTGGCCCTGCTGTTATTGGTTACTGGACTCCTGCTGGCGGCTTGTTCGTCACCCACCGCTGCCGACTACAACTTCGGATCGGACGCGACGGCGGCAATGCCCGCCGAAGTTGATGGCCGAATTGCGCAAGCGAGTCCCGAGGCGGAATCGACCCTTGAGCAGCTCAAACAGCTGGCACCAAATCTGACCAACGCCAAGGCAGCCACGATCTCAAGCGCCAACGGCGATGAGGTTGGCGCCGTTTCGCTGTTCGTGCTGCAGGGTCCGACGAACTCGCTCAATGCGCTTGAGGACCGGATCTCGGTGGCGATGGGCTCGGGACGCGAGGCGAAGCTGTCAGGTCCGGAGGGAACCGCTCGGTACCAATATCGCCAGAGTCAGGTTCAGGTCGCGGGGCTTGATACAGCTGTGGTGTCGACAGTTGATGGCTCCGGCAAGAGCGTCGAATCGTGGGCGTTGGTCAGGCCGAAGGATGATGTCCTTATCGCTGGTCGAGACATCGGCAACAACCAAGAGGCATTGATTGCTGGCATTGAAGCAACACTGGCGAAGGCCCAGGGATAGCCATGGGAGCCTTTGGTCGCCGTAGCGTATTCACTAAGCGTGCAGGTGCAATTTGTTGTGGCGCGAGCGTTGCCCTTGTTCTTGGTGTCGTCGGGCAGGCAGGCCCAGCGTCAGCGTTACCTGCGGCGGCCGACAATCCACTGTCGCAAGCTGACCCGATGCGCGCGACGCTCGACGGCGCTCCCCTTGCCAACGAGTCCGCCAAGCCGTATCGCGCTGACATGCTGGTGCCCAGCTTCGCCTACTTCAGTAGCGCCCATGTTGCGCCTACTGCGGTCCAACCTGGCCAGGCAGCTCCTCCGGCATCATTTGACACCTCAAATGTGGTTCGGATTATGAAGGTTACGGTGGACAAACCGGCCGACGCCAACACTCGGCTGGAAATCAAGGTCAGCAACACAGGCCTTATGCAGATTGCGAAACAAGCAGGGAATGTTGGGCTGCGTCCCGGGGCAAACATCGACCTTACGACTGCACTGAAGTCCGTGTGTGTTGACGGTTCCACCAAACTCGAAGGTGGCACGGGCACGTACGGGTTCGACGCAGTTAGCTGCACCCTCGACCCCGCCAAGTTCGACGCCGGGAGTGCACAGGCTGCCGGGACTGAGCAAGCGAAGGTTGTTCCGCCGCCATCTGATGGCTTTGGAGCGGGCGCCCCCACAGGTGGAAAGGCGACGGCAGTCGACTCGCAGACGACCCTCCCGATTGGCCTTATTGCCAAGGGGGCGGCGAGGGCGAGTTCCGAACGCGCCAAGAATCTCGACGCTTGGTTGTCCGAAGTTTCCGGTGGCTCCATTCCTGACGGAAGCCCGGGCGCGAACGTTGAGCAAGACTTGACGGTCAAGGATGCAGTCAAAGTAACGTCCGGTAGTGGTTCGGCCAAGGCGGCCGATCTGAAATGGAAGCAGTGTTTCCTGCCGAAGCAAGAGGGGCTGGCATTCCGTGCCGCGTGCTCACCCGATGTGAGCCAAACCCTCGACTTCGGTGGAGCGAAGATTGCTCCCCGAACCGTTGCGGGAGCCGTGCCCCAGGACACCACTGCAAATCAGAGTTACGGAGCGCTCAACCCCGGTGACACCTGGACCGGAAACTTCAGCCTGAACAACTCCGGGTCGATGTTTGGCTTCGCGGGACCGTCGCCCTTCACCGGCCCGAACCCTGACCCGAAGTCATACGGAAAGTCAGCGAAACATGCGAAGTACCCGCCGACACAGTTCAACTACACGCCCTACTTGTTGACCGACCTCGGGCCGAACTCCGTGACCGGCTTCTCAGTTCGAGACGAGCAGCATCCGTCGCAGTCTTTCGGTGATTGCCGAGACATCCCGAAGGACAAGGCCAAGAGTCCGCTGGCCGCCACCGTTCCACCTGAGGTGGCCGCCGATGCGATGACCGTGTGTGGGATTACCCAGAACGAAGCACTCACCGTCAATCCGCTCTTGAGCTTCGACTCGAATACGCGCGCACCTGGGTTGTCAGCATGGGACACAAGCAATTCCCGTGGGCAGGCTGCAACTGCCACCTTCCGCAGTTCCTACACGGTTCCACTGAATGTGCTTGAGGAAGTCGCCAACGATCCGCGCTGGACCGTGGAATACCGGCAAGTGAAGTCAATGAAGTACACCGATGACAACGGGGCACCCCTGCCGGAACCGACAGTGGTGACGGAGACCGTTCCCGAGTATGTGTCCAAGGCGGCGCCACAGGCGTGGGCATGGGTCCCGGACAACTGCAACGTGATCGCCGGAATCAACTACTGCGGTGCGACGGCGCGCGATGACACTAAAGCTGGTCCAACCGGACTCAAGATGGTCAAGGTTGCCGAAGCGCCCGCATTCGAACGTCGGATCTGCGGCAACTGCTGGCCGACCCCGAAGGTATATGAGAACGACTGGACGTTCCCAGACGCAAATAACGCCGCCGCTCGCAAGTCCCGCGGGGCTACCAACATCATGCAGGGCCAGCACGCGTACCTGGCGGTGCAAGGAATCAATCAGGCGCAAACTCCAGGAGACTACGAACGACTCAAGATCTCCGTGGACCACATTCCCGCCGGGGTTTCGGTCACCGGAATGAAGTTCATCAAACTCCCGAGCAAGAAGCCGGAACCGAACCCGGAGGCAGGCCAGCAATTCCAGGAGAACCTCTGGAACACAGCGATTCCTGACATCTTTAACTGCCAGACCTCGCCATCCAACGACGGAACCAAGGACGCAACCACGAAGACGACGTGCAGTTTCAAACCTGAGAAGCTTCCGCTGCTCAAGGGCAACGGACCCGGCGGCACAAAGCAGAACATGTGGGAGACCGGAAAGTACGCGGCGCTCTTTGAAATCAAGGCTGCCGAAAATGCGCCGCCGACTGCAAACGGCGAACTTGACGAAGTCACCACGAGCTTTGAGTACCCGAACTTCAAGCAGGGTGCAGCCGCCATGGGCATCGGCCCTAAGGAACGACTTGCTGCGACGTTCACCGTCATCCCGGCCGACAAGGCTGCGGTTTCCGCGACTATCGACGTGAAGGATCAGGACCAGGTCAAGAAGGGCGCGTATCCGTGGAAGCCGTACGACGGTTCCGAGGTCGCTGTGAATGTTGGTGGCAGTGAAGCGCTGAAACTCAACTTCAAGAATGAAGGACAACGCTGGGTTCGACCCGGCGAAAAGGTCACCGTCGATGTTGTTGCACCGCCCGGTGTCAAGGTCGGTGACGTGGCAACGGATTACGACCTTGACGGCCCGGGTGGCGATCAAAGTGAACGAAGCAAGGATCGGAACTACCGCGATGGGGATCGCGAGGAACTGACGTCACTTGGTGAACGCTGGGTGTGTGAGGGTGCGCGAACGATTGACGGCGGCGCAACAACTGTCATCCACGGGGCGGAACGGAAGTGGGCGGTTGATGCCCGCAAGTGCTCACTTGAGATCAGTGCAAAGCGCACCGAGGGTTGGAAGCCCGGAGTTACTCAAGCAACAGCAGGGCAGCTTCCGGCCCTGGTGGTGAACCTCGTGGCGGGCCAAGAGTCGCCGACCTCAGATGTTGTGCTCACAGCCAAGACGACTGCCACAACGTCCGCTGGTGAACTCGTATCCACTGATTCACCGAGCCTGTCGCACACGACGGCCCAAATGGTTGTTGTCGACCCGACCTCGGACGCTCCGAGTGTGGAGCCGTTCTGGGTGGTCAGGCCGGTAGCCGGTGGGCACACCCAAGCGCGCGTGGATGTCGCGAACATCAATCGTGGCGCCGCCAAGATGATGAACGTGCTTGTCGATTTCTCCGACGAGTCAGGTGGCTACGCGAACTCTGCGCAGGGCACGGGTTGGACCTGCAATCCAGTTGAAGGTGGATCAGGCAAGCGCGCTTACTGCACCTACACCGGAGACCTCGCTGAGAACCGGCCGCCGAGTAATGCGGCGTTCAACGAGAAGCTGGCCCAGTTCCGCAAGGAGCATCCGGCGAAGGTGGCCGAGGCGAACAAAATGGTGGCCGAGCACGAGAAACAGGTCGCCGCGGCGAAGGCCGCTGCGTCGCGAACAAACTCCCTGTACTTGCTGGCATCGGTCCCCGCAGACAAGGCCGGCAAATCGCTTGTGGTCGATGCTCGGGCATCGGTTCTCAACATCAGCCCCACTGTGCCGTTGGGTAGTGAGGGTGGGGCGCTTAGTCGTCCCATCGGTCGTCCCATGGTGGCCGACGCACAGACGGCTGGTGCTGACGAGGTTGCGGCCGGCTACCAACTTGACGGCAAGGGAATCGACTTTGCTTCGGCAGGCAAGATCAGCGCGCCGAACCCGGCCGGGGTAACGGTTCGCCTTGATGCGGCCAAGAGCGTCGGTGCGTTTGAAGGCCAGCCCTTTAACGTCACTTGGCGCCAGGTGTGCGTTGAAGGAACAGATACTGCGCAGATTGGCTGCGACGGAGCGAAGCCCGCGAAACCGGTGAAGTGGCTGTCAAGTACGGCGGTGCTGTCGCCAGCGTTTGAGGCCCAGCCTGTTACCCAGGCCGCCGCGCTCCGGTTCGAGGCTTCGGTTTCGGATACTCCTGAGCCCGCAGAGACAATGCCCGCAACTCGGGTGACGGCATGGGAGCCGAAGCTCAATACCGTCACGAAGACAATCTCCGTCACAATCGATCCACCGTCCACCGGGTCTCAAGACCAGGCGGCGCCCGCCGGTGACGTCGAGCGCAACGCTGGTGCCGCCGACGAAAACGCCGTGGTTGGCAAACCAACGCAGCCAGCAACACCAACCCCAACCGATCCGGTGCCCAGCAAGAGCACACCCGCCACTGAGCCAAAGGAAGAATCGAAGAGCTCCGCTGCGGCGAAGAAGCTCGCGGAGGCGGTCAAACTCTGCGAGAAGTATCTCGACGGCAAGACCGTCGACCTCAAAGCAGGCAGCATCACCTTTGCCGATGGCATGTGTTCGATCGCTGCCGGTCAGATCGAACTTGAAGGTTGGCTGAAGGTCACAGATGCTCAAATCAAGTTCAACGCGAGCACTTTCGAGCTGACGAAGGGCACATTCGAAGTTCCGTCTGCCTGGGAGCCAGACGCGAAACTGACGGGCGAACTGAAAGACGACAAGCCCCTGATTATCCCGCTCAAGGGTGGTGGAAACGCGCAGGGCACAGTCACGTTCTCTGGCGGACTGCCCTTCTCCAAGCAGCTCAACCAACTGGGCGACTACAAGAAGAAGTCGTTCCAGATCGGATTCAACAAGGCGGACGGAACTGCCAGTTTCGAGCTCGATGCGCAGGGCGATGGAAGCCCGGCACCCGCTTTGAACATCGCGGGTTCGATCGCGCGCGGTGGGGACTACCAGCTCGCGATCAACAAGGCCGACAATCCCTTCAAGATCCCCGGAGTCGACAGTTTCACGCTCGTTGGCGACATCACTCGTACAACAACGGAGAAGAACGGCAAGCCCGTCGTCGCTAAGACATACAAAGTCGAAGGTACTGTGGACGGTGTTCCGATTGGTTCAGGCATGCAGCTCAAGGGCGTGCGAATCTTCTCGGACAGCTCAGGCGCGCTGGAGCTCGCAGGTACAGCCATGGTGGCAGCCGATTCTGGAAGTCCACTTGAGGTGGCGATTGCCGGATCGAAGACGGCCAAAGGCATCAGCCTGAACGGCGAGGTCAAGGACCAGGCGTGGACACCGCTGAGCGATTCGAAGAACGTAAACGCGTTGGTGGCTCTGAACATCCCATCCGGCGGCGGGAAGTTCACAGGCAGCGCGAAGCTTTCGGTTCCCGGTGAAGCCGCGCTGGTCGGTGGCCGTGTGACCACGGGTGCCCTGACCGCCAACGTTGTTGTTGGCGATACGGATACGTCGCTTGAGGGCGGACTTACCGTCACCCTCATCAACACCAAGGGCGAAAAGCTTCCGATGGAGTTGCAGGGCGCCGCCACGTACAACGCGAGCAAGAAGTTCGACGTCAGCTCGTTGAGTGTCACTCAGCCAGGTAAGGATCCATTCGAACTGGTCAACGGCCTGACCCTTGCGGGAGTGAAGGTGGCCGTCGAGAACCCGGGCGACCCAGCAACGCGCGCCGTCAAGTTCGAAGGCGGCAATGTGGCGGTCGACGGGTGGCTTGCCCTGGATGGGGTAACGATCACTTCAAATACGGACGGCCTCGTGGTTGGGCAGGGGGCCAAAGCGACCCTTCCAGCGGTGACATTCGGTTCAGACATCACAGTGCAGGCCGCTTCCGACTTGACGTTCCCGGCCAAGGGAAGTCCTAGTGGCTCGCTTTCCAGCAATGCCATTCCCTTCGTTAATGGATTCCCAGGGCTGACAGGGGTCGCGGTCTCCTCTGACATCCAAGGAACTACACGCCTCACCCTTGGTGATGGCGGGACCGTATCGATCGACGTGAACGGCAAGTCCGAAGACCAGTCCCGCGAGATTGTGCTGGCCGGCGGATTCAAACCCAGCGGGGACTTCACGCTGTCTGTCGAGAAGGCGACCAATGTCTTCAGCTTCCCGGGCGCACAGAGCACGACCCTCAGCGGCGACATCAGCTGGACAAAGGGCACCTTCGACTATGCCGCGCTTGGGATGAACATCAAGGAACTCAATATTGGTGACTTATTGTTCGCCGACGACATCGCAGTCACCTCGACCAAGGTGGCCGGTAAGCCGGTGCTGAACCTCGATGCATCGGCGCGGTTGGGAAGTGTTGACCCTGCACAGGCTGCTGCGGTTCAGCTGACCGGATCGATCACCGCGGACCAGACGAAGGTCGGGGTGAAGACGACGCAGCCGATTTCATTCCCTGGTATGCCCGGGGTGAAGGTCAGCGCAAAGGGTGACTACACGCTGGATAAGGCGACAAAGAAGTACACCGGAGAAGCCCGCCTCGAACAAGCTGAAGACATCAAGTTCGCCGGTGACAAGGTCGCGCTCACTGGATTTGGCATCGGCTTCGACGTTCAAGAGTCGGGCACCAAGGTGGGTGCTGGTGGCACGGTGCAGGTCGTTGGAGTCGACGAGAAGAAGCCGCTGATTATGACCGCTGTGGGCGAGGGCGAAGGCAGCGGTTCACAGAATATTTCGTTCACCAAACTTGTCGCGAAACAGGATGGGACAGACCCATTCGAGATCGCCCCGGGCTTCACCGTCTCTGGGTTGCAGGTCACCATGGAACGACCCGGTGGTCAACCTGCCCAGGAGACTGATCTGAAGTCACTCAACGTCTCGCTCGCAGCTGCAGGCGCGACCATGGGCGAGTGGGTCAGCCTGTCGAACCTGAACTTCGAGTCGAATGCGACCGGCATGGTGGTCAAGACTGGCGAGGCGAAGTTATCCGCAGCTCAGTGGGGTAAGGACCTCACCTTGAAGATCCACGAACCGCTAACGATTCCCACGAGCGGACCCGTGACCGGAGCGATTCAGGCCCAGGTCTTGCCATTCGCCGATACGTTTGAGACCTTGCCAGATTCTCAAGGAGCGCTCGCCAACCCGAACTTGACGATTAGATTCGGTGATCAGAATACGGTTGAGTTCCGATCTGGAACGGCAGAGAAATATCTGCATCTAGATGGCGCAGTGCGCGACGATGGGGCCTACACGCTCAAGGTTTCGTC
>DMNR01000113.1:0-431 GCA_003452655.1 Actinomycetota bacterium
CGCAACGCTCGGGGTCGAGACCGGGCGACCCTCACGTAAGCGATCACATTCTGCATACACGGCGGGCGTGGAGAGTCCCTCGTCCGAAACCGCGAATACCCAGTGATACTGCCCGCTGATCAAGGCTGGAGTCAGTCGTTCCCCTCGGCCTGTGCCAATCGCTGTGCCGCCGTGCAGAGCAAACGTCACATCGGCACCAAGCCGAGCTGCCAACACGTCGAGCTCTTCTCGGCCGAGACCAATCCGCCAAAGAGCATCACAGGCGACCAGCGCGGCCGCGGCATCGGCACTGCCGCCTGCCATCCCGCCCGATAATGGGATCTTCTTCTTGACCGCAAGCTCCACATCGAGCGCGACGTCCGCGTACTGCGCCAGAGCGGTCGCTGCCCGCCAGACCAAGTTGTCGCGAGAGTTCGACAGGTGCTCGGAAC
>DMNR01000113.1:546-1161 GCA_003452655.1 Actinomycetota bacterium
GGCGCCCTCCATGGTCAAGGTGATACCCGAGCCCGGAACTCCGTCAGCCGCCACGATCTCGTCATAGATGTTGACAGCGTGGAAGACACTCACAATCTCGTGGTAGCCATCGACGCGCAGTGGTCCGACCGACAACTGAAGATTCACCTTCGCAGGAACGCGAACCGTGACAGAGCGAACGACCGAGTGCACGTTAAGCATGCTAGGTGGCACCTACCGTTGACCGCGCGTCGGCAATGGCCGCAAACTCGGCAATCGTGAGGTCTTCGCCACGGCAGCTTGAATCGATCCCCGCTGTCGCCAGGATCACATCGGCGTTGGCGAGCCCACCAGCCCAGGTACTCAATGCTGACCGCAATTTCTTCCGTCGTTGGGAGAATCCAGCGTCAATGCACGCGAACACTTCTTGACGACTCGATGCACAGATTGGCGCGGCCCCGCGGTGGAATCGGACCAGTCCTGAGTCGACGCGCGGTTCTGGCCAAAATACCTTCGGGCCAACAGTGCCCACCGAATCCACTCGGCCGTACCACTGCATTTTCACACTCGGGACCCCGTAAACACGTGATCCCGGGCTCGCGGCCAATCGTGCGGCCACCTCCAGCTGCACCATCA
>DMNR01000113.1:1306-1504 GCA_003452655.1 Actinomycetota bacterium
CAGGTAGTTCACCCAGCAGGCGTAGCACGATCGGCACCGCAACGTTGTAGGGAAGGTTCGCAACGAAGGCCGACGGTTGTGGCCCCCGTAAATCACCGAGTGGGTAAGTCAGGGCATCTGCCGCGAGAACGGAGAGTTGTGGTGCAAGACCAGGCGCGTGGTCTGCAACGGTTCGCGGCAGTAAGTCGGCGAGCCTTG
>DMNR01000113.1:1661-4580 GCA_003452655.1 Actinomycetota bacterium
ACCACGACGTCGGACGTCTCAAGCTCGGCCAAGCGGACGATCCGACGAACCGTGTTGGGATCGATGACGAAATTCTGCCCGTGCTTCTTGGTCGGCGTCAGGTCAAGTTGGGCAGCGAGTGCACGAATCTCGACCGGGCCGAGCAACTCAGGCTCGCTGGTCACAGCGGCCCGAACGCCCGCGCGGAATTGGCATACAGGAGTTGGCAGAGGTCACCGACATCGAGGTCGCGGACTTCGGCCAATCCGCGGACAGTCAGCGGAACGAGGTAGGGCGCATTGGGCTTGCCACGGAATGGCACGGGAGTCAAGAACGGGGCGTCAGTCTCGACGAGCAGCCTGTCGGCAGGAGGCACTGCTGCCGCCTCTCGAAGATCGTCCGCATTCTTGAAGGTCAGCACTCCGGAGAACGACAGGTACCACCCACGCTCGGATGCAGCCCTGGCGAAATCGGCATCCCCACTGAAACAGTGCAGAACCACCACCTCCGGATGCCCTTCGTCGTCAAGGATCCGCAGAACGTCCTCGTGCGCGTCGCGATCGTGAACGACCAACGTCTTGCCGAGCCGCTTTGCCAGGCCGATGTGAAACCTGAATGATTCCTCTTGAATCGCTCGACCTGGGACTTCGGTTCGGAAGAAGTCCATTCCGGTCTCACCGATTGCCCGAACCTGTGGAAGCTCAGCGAGTTCGCCGATCTCACGCCACGCCGCCTCAAGCAGCGTCAAACCACCAGTCGCGTGGATCTTTGGAGCCTCGTTGGGATGCAACGCAACGGCAGCCCAGATGTCGTCGTAGTCCGCAGCGACCTGAGCAGCCCATCTCGACCCCTGAACATCACAGCCAACTTGGATCATCTTGGTGACACCAACACCAGCGGCAGCAGCCAATGCCTCTGCAACGGTGGGACCACCATCGGCGGCACACATGTCGAGATGGCAATGACTATCGACGACGTGCGATGGCAACGGCTCCGGCGGCTGCGGTCGTTCGACGGATTGGGCGGCCACGACTACTCAACCTCGTCCAAACGCGGGAACAGACTGTCGCCCTTAGTGACCATGGTTCCCGGCGGGAGAAGCCCCCAGTGACCAGCACTGGCGACGGTTGCGTCGGCGATCGGGCCCAGATGTGCTGGTGCTCCCAGACGCCCCCACAGCAAGGACATCGACTTGGGCATCACTGGGTTGTGCAGGATCGCGATGGCACGAAGCGCTTCACACATCGTGTAGAGCACCGTCCGAAGACGTGGAGCGTTGCTCTCGTCCTTCGCCAGCTTCCACGGTTCCTGCTCGGTGACGTAGAGATTGACGGCATCAACGAAACCCTTCGCCGCGGCCAATGCCCCGGCAAAGTCGATGCGTTCCATCGCGGCGTCAGCAAGTTCCACTGCAGCAACCAAGTCGTCCTGCAGCGCGAGGTCAGCGTTCGCATAGGCCCCTGGTTCGGGCAAGACCCCCTCGCAGTACTTGTTCACCATTGCCGTTGCTCGCGAGGCGAGATTCCCGAGGCCGTTGGCGAGTTCAGCGTTGTATCTGGCGGACAGATCCTCCCAGGAGAATGACCCATCGGCGCCAAACTGGATGGAGCGAAGGAAGTAGTATCGAAACGCGTCCGAACCGAAATGATCAACGATCTGTTCTGGCGCAATCCCCGTGAGTTTGGACTTGCTCATCTTCTCGCCACCGACCAGCAACCAGCCATGGGCGAAGACAGTCTTAGGCAGCGGCAGCCCCGCAGCCATGAGCATTGCGGGCCAGTACACGGCATGGAACCGCAGGATGTCCTTGCCCACTAGTTGAACGTCCGCTGGCCAAGTCGTGGCGAATCGGTCATGCTCGGGGGTTCCTTCACGCGCGCCGTAGCCGATCGCGGTGATGTAGTTCAAGAGCGCGTCAAACCAGACATACACGACTTGTTCGTCGTCCCACGGGAGTGGGATTCCCCAGGCAACGTTATGCACGGCACGCGACATCGAGATGTCACGCAGGCCTTGTTTGATGAACGAGATGACCTCATTGCGGGCACTCTGGGGCTGGATCGCCTCGGGGTGCTGGCGGTAGTGCTCAAGCAGTTTGTCCGTGTAGCTCTCCAACCGGAAGAACCAGTTGCGCTCTTTGAGCATCTCAACTGGCTTGCCGTGGATCGGACAAAGCTTCTCGTCACCCTTGCCGTCAATCAGGTCACCGGGGAGCTTAAATTCCTCGCAGCCGACGCAGTACGGCCCCTCGAATTCACTTTCGTAAACCTCGCCAGACTCGCGCAACTTTTCCCAAAACGCTGCCACGCCTGTCGCGTGCCGCCCGGTGGTGGTGCGAATGAAGTCATCGTTTGACGCATCGATCGTCTCGAGGACGGGCTTCCAGGCGGTCTCGACCAACCGGTCGACCCACTCCTGGGGTTCGACACCGTTGTCCCGTGCGGTTCGCTCGACCTTGGTGCCATGTTCGTCGGTACCCGTTAGGAACCAGGTCCGCTCACCTCGCTGGCGATGCCAGCGCGTGAGCACGTCCCCGGCAACTGTCGTGTAAGCGTGGCCAATATGCGGCGCATCATTGACGTAGTAGATCGGAGTAGTGACATAGAACGATTTCGGCTCCGACATGGGTTCGATCCTACGGAGTCCGGGATCCGGCAAGCACAGCGTCATACACCTCACGCTTTGGCAGGCCGACTTCCCGCGCAACCTGAGCGATCGCGGCCTTCTTGTCGAGGCCTGCGGTGACGAGTGCCGTGACGCGATCATTCAGCTCAGCTGGGCTTAGGTTGATGATCTCTGGTGGGGCACCGGCAACGACCACGGTGACTTCCCCTCGCACTCCTTCGTCCGCCCAAGCCGCAAGTTCGCCAAGGGTGCCATGGCACACCTCCTCATACGTCTTGGTGAGTTCGCGACACACCACCGCGATGCGATCCGACG
>DMNR01000058.1:0-3145 GCA_003452655.1 Actinomycetota bacterium
GTAGCTGGTGCGCGGCCTGTGGCAGTTCCGCTGACCAGCGGAGGACGCCATGACTTGCTGGCCTTGGCAGCAGCCGTGACCCCCCAGACTCGCCTGATCTTCGTCTGTTCTCCGAATAACCCGACGGGAACGGTCGTCACGCAGCTTGAACTCGATGCCTTCATGGCCGCGGTCCCCAGTGACGTCATGGTCGTGTTTGACG
This sequence comes from Actinomycetota bacterium, assembly GCA_003452655.1. Classification (GTDB taxonomy): domain Bacteria; phylum Actinomycetota; class Actinomycetes; order S36-B12; family UBA10799; genus UBA10799. The sequence goes on from DMNR01000058.1 coordinate 203, forward strand.
AGGCATACATCGAGTTCTGCCGGGATCCGGAGGCGGCCGATGGCCTACTGACCTACCCGAAGCACGACAATCTCGCCGTACTTCGAACCTTCTCAAAGGCCTACGGGCTCGCGGGTCTGCGGGTGGGCTATGCGATTGCCCAGCCGCCGGTCATTGAGGCGTTGAACAAGACCGCGCTGCCGTTCGGTGTCTCGGTTATCGCGCAGGCGGCCGCCGCGGCATCGCTGGCAGACGATTCAGAGTTGCGCGCTCGCGTTGATGCGTTGGTAACTCAGCGAACGCAGGTCATTGACGGTCTTCGTGACGCTGGTGTTGAGGTCCTGGCGAGCGAGGCGAACTTCATTTGGCTGCCGCTCGGCGATGCAACGGAGGACTTCGCCCAACGCAGCGAGGCAGCGGGGCTCACTGTTCGCGCCTTCCCCGGTGAGGGTGTGCGGGTGACGATTGCTGAGACNNTGCCAACTTCGCCAAGTAGTCGCCTGTGCGGGCGGCCGCAGGCACGATGTCGCGCGTCAGTCGGCAGGCTTCGGCGACAAAACCCGTCCGTCTTTGCCGTTGAATCCCACTGCGGCGAGGCCAGCGCCAACGACGCACACGATTGCCGCAGCGATCATCGCCGTCCGGTAGCCATCGAGGATGGTGATACCGGTGCTCAGACCGTCGGCCTGCGTTGCCGCAAGTCCGCCGACCAGGGGGAGCAGGATGATGGCAATCAGGCTGCCGATTCTGGCGACTGCGTTATTAACGCCTGAGGCCGTGCCAGATTCATCGGCGCTGACATCCGCCAAAGCGGTTGCCGTCACGGGGGCTACAACCAACACCAACCCTGCGGCAAACGTGAGGAACCCGGGCAAGACACCTGTCCAATAGGACTGACCGGGACGCATTAGCCCTAGCCAGACCATTCCGATCGCCATGATCAGCGGACCGACTGTGAGCAGAAGGCGTGCTCCCAGCTTCGGCAAGAGGCCACCTACCTTCGAGGAGAACAGCGCCAACATCACCGTGACTGGAATTCCCGCTAGGCCTGCTGCAACTGCGGTGTATCCCATGCCCTGTTGGAGAGCAATGGTCACTAGGAAGAACGCTGAACCCAAGGCTCCGTAGACGACGAAGGTCACGACATTCGCCACGCTGAACGTGCGAATCCGAAACAGCGACAGCGAAACCATGGGCGGCGGGTGTTGGGTGTGTTCGCGCCGGTTCTCGACGACCACCAACAGGGCAAGAAGAATCAGCCCGAACGTGACGAGGCCGATAGTCACCCAGACTTCGAGCTTGGCTACCTCGATGAGGGGACCAACCACGAATGCCAGGCCAGCGACTGCCAGGACGCCGCCGAGGACGTCAACCTGTGATCGCAATGGCGCTTGGGTACGCGTCCCAGGCACGTCAGGGATCGTGGCTACCGCCAATGCGATCGCTCCGACGACGAGCGGAATGTTGATGAGAAAGACCCATCGCCAGCCGGTCGTTCCGGTGTCCACCAGCAAGCCGCCAACGAATGGTCCGACGGCGGTGAACACTCCTGCGAGTCCAGACCACGCTCCGATCGCTTTTCCGCGGTCCTTGCCGCTGAACAGCGTGTTGACCAACGCCAGGGAGGTGGGAACCACAAGGGCGGCGGCGCATCCTTGTCCCATGCGGGCGAGGATGAGGATCAATGCGCTCGGTGCAAGCCCGCACAGGACTGACGTCACGCCGAACGCCGCGGTCCCGACGATGAAGACGGACCTCTTGCCGAGCAGGTCGCCAAGTGATCCACCGACCAGCACCAAGGCGCCGAGTGTGAGCAGGTAGCCGTCGAATACCCATTGGATGGTTGCCAGCCCGCCACCGAGGTCGGCCTCGATGTGGGGCGATGCGACAGCAATGACCGATCCGTCCAGAAATGCCAGCCCAGATCCCATGATGGTTGCGGTCAACGCGAGTCGCGCGCGGCGTGATCCCCATGTCAGCGGCGCTCCGCTGCCAACGGCTCCGGTCACGGAGTGATGGACAGAGCGGGGATCAGTCGTTGGGAAAGCTCGAAGTCGCCATGGAACTCGACGCGTCCGCGCTGGGCCTCGGCGATCGCTCCCATGCGTCCTCCTGACAACGACGCGTACATCGGCCAACTGCTTGTCATCCGCAGCGTTGGTTCGTGAACGTGGCCAGCGACGAAACGCGCACGGCCGTCGTCGGCGACGACAACGGTGCGCTCAAACTCAACTCCAGGTCCGGTGATCGCCAACTGCAGTGAGCTGCCAATCGGTGCCCCCACAGCTTTACCCCATACGAACGGAAGTCCTGACAGGAATTGTCCAGCGGTCACCCAGGCGCCGTCGCTGCCAAGATCCCCGGGGATCGCTGCTGCCGTGCGAACGTCCTGTTCATGCATCCAGGTATCAAGAATTCGGGTTCTGATCATGCGGGCGCGGGGTAGCTGCATCCCACCGGGCCCGTCCATGATCTGGGTGGGGTCCTCAGGAAGTCCTGCCAGGTCCTGCTTCCGCCACTCGATGATCTCGCGGAGTTCGGCGAGGACAACATCGCGGCCTTTGCTTCGGTACCAGTCGACGGGGACTTCGGTGTAGCGCCCGAATGCGTTGGTGACGTGTGGCAGGGAAGCCCAGTCGGGCTCGTGATCGGGAACTGGAACGCCGTGCATGTCACTTTCCAACGCCAGCACGTGTGCGACAACATCGCCGGCCGTCCAGCCTGGGCATGGGCTCCGTGTATTCCATGCAGTCGCAGTCAGACATACGGCCAGGTCTGCGAATGCTTCGAGGGTGTTGAGCCAGACGGTAACCAACTCCGGGACTGTCACGGATTCGAGCTTCAGGGGTGCGGGGCCGTCGCCAGGTTCGGTACTCACGGTTCGAGGGTAGAACCCATGGGTGCTCGCCGAAATGTGGGGACCGGGAATGCTTGCGGGTACCGTTCTGGCATGACACGAGTGGC
>DMNR01000058.1:3162-4193 GCA_003452655.1 Actinomycetota bacterium
GAGCTGTGGCCCACCGGCGCATTCGACCTCGAGCGGGGCATTGAGCATGCACAAGGGATCGATGGACCGGTCGTTGACTCACTGGCCGAAGTCGCCGCACGAACCAGTACCTGGATCCACGGCGGGTCCTTCGTTGAGGATGCAGGTGGTGGCGAGTACTTCAATACCTCCGTTGTCTTCAATCCGCAGGGTGATCTCGTTGCGACCTACCGCAAGATTCACCTCTTCGGTTTCGACATCGGTGAGGCTGAAGCCTTGACCGCCGGTTCCGATGTGGTGGTGATCGATACGCCATTGGGTCGAACCGCGTTGGCGACTTGTTATGACTTGCGCTTCCCGGAGCTATTCAGGGCATTTGTTGATGAGGGTGCCACGGCCGTCCTCCTCGCATCCGGGTGGCCAACTGTGCGCATCAATCAGTGGACACTGCTGGCAGCGGCACGGGCATGCGAGAACCAAATGTGGGTTGTCGGATGCAATGAGACCGGCTTCCACGCTGGCCACCAGCTCGGGGGTGAAAGCCTGATCGCTGACCCGCGCGGTGACGTGGTCGCTTCCGCGGGTACTCAGGAGCGCACGCTCGTGGCGGAGTTGGACCCGTCCTATCCAGATGAAGTGCGCGCGGCCTTCCCGGTACTGCGCGATCGGCGACTCAGGTAGCCGCGCCTACTGCCAGAAGTCCAGAACCGCTTCGTTCCACTCGGCGGGTGCCTCCTGCATGCAGAAGTGGCCGACCCCGTCCAACAGTGTCAACGTTGCGTCTGGCCGCACGACGGTCGTGAGATGTTCGGCCACTTCGCGTGGCGCTACCGCGTCGGCAGTTCCCCAACACACGTGGACGGGGATGTCGACGTTGGCGACGGCAGGAAGCCAACGTGAGGTTTGAAAGCGGTCGCGCTCATCGAGGTACCGAACGATCTTGTGGCCGATCCGGCCGCCTCCCGCGAAGTTTGTTGCCGCGGCCATCAGTTCGATCTCGCGCTCGGGTAGGAGGTCGGTCCCGCTGGCGCTGCGAATCTGGTTCGCGAATA
>DMNR01000058.1:4224-7167 GCA_003452655.1 Actinomycetota bacterium
GTCGCCACGCTGTCACCCATATCGTGAGCGAGCAAGTGCGCCCCACGAATGCCGAGCGCCCGCATCACCTGCAGCGTGATGTCGGCTTGATCAAAGATCGAGTACCAGTGGTCATACGGCTTGTCGCTCAAACCGAACCCGAGGAAGTCGAATACAACTACCCGATCAAATCGCTCGCGCATTGCCGTGAGGCTCTGGCCGTAGACGAACGACGATTCGGGGTAACCGTGGAGCATGATCAAAGTGGCATTGGGCGAGGCATCCTGATCGCCGAGGGAGCGAACGAAGATGCGGTGTTCGCCGATGCCAACGATGACGTGTTCGCCCTGGGTCTCCCATGTTTGCAGTTCACTGGGAAGGCCGGAAAAGTCTGGCAATTCAAGGGACATTGCGGCTCCACTCGGGTGATGGCGAGCAACATCAGTCGGGATACCAACATTCGGTGAGATTGGCGTCTGGAGTAGCCAAATCCACCGAATGTTGGCAGCAGCTACTTCTTCGCCTGCTGATTCAGCTCGTTGAGTTTGTTCAGGTATGCGTTGTAGTCGTCGAGTTCGTGATCACCATGATCATTGGTGAACCGATCGCGCCGCTTGGATTCGCGTTCATCGCTGCGAGCCCACTGGACCGCGATGATGATCATCATGATCAGCGTCGGGATTTCACCCACACCCCAGGCGATCTGCCCGCCGAGCATCGAGTCCCTCACGGGATCGGTGAGCCAAGGCGGTCTGACTTGTGAGTACCAAGTGGCACCGATCAACGTCGTACTCGACATCATGACGACAGCGAAGAAAGTGTGCAGGATGATCGCTGCGAGGACGAGCATCATCCGACCCCAGAACGGCAGCGGCGCGGGCTTCGGATCGATACCGATTGCTACGTAGGCGAGCAGAATGCCGGCAACGAGGAAGTGGGTCGTCATCACGATATGCCCAATATGACTGCTCATCAGCGAGCCGAACACGTTCGTGAGATAGAGCCCATAAAGGCCCAGAACGTAGATCACGAGAATGGTGATCGGATTCGTGAAGAACCTCGCGAGAGTCGAGTGCAGGCCAGTCATCAGCAATTCGCGCGGTCCGCGCCCACCCGTCGGCGACGGTTTGAGGGCACGCAGCGCGAGCGTCACCGGACCTGCAAGCACGAGGAAGATCGGCGCCATCATGGTCAGCGTCATATGTTGGATCATGTGGATACCAACGGAGACTTCGGCGTAGGTCGCCAGTCCCGCGTTCGTCGCCCAGATGACGATGCCCCAGCCGATGAACCAGCAGATCGTGCGTGAGATCGGCCAGTGATCGCCACGGGCACGCAATCGAGCGACCCCGATTGAGTAGTAGACGCAAGCAACGATTCCGAGGACGAGGAACAACGCGTCGAAGTCCCAACCGAGGATGAGGGAACTCGCGCTCGGTGCAGCAGGGAATACGAATCCAAGGAGCGCTTCGGCCTGAGTTGGGAACTCGACCGCGACCCTCGTTGGCGCTGTAACGGACAGGGCGACGCCCAGTCCGCTGGCGATGCCCATGAGGGCGAGTTCGAGTCCAGCGACCTTCGCGAAGGTCCGCCGCGGTTGCTCGCCAGTGAGCTGGGGAAGCAGCCGTTTGCGAATCCAGGCAGCGATGGCAACGAGAGCAATGAGTAGGGCCGACTTCGCCAGGACGAGGCGGCCGTATCCGCTGGTGACCAGGTCGGCTGGGCTACCGAGGCGCACGTAGGCGTTGGCGATACCCGATGCCACGAGGACGATTACGCACGCCATCGCCAATAAGCCGAAACGTCGGGCCGCGATTCCCACAGTTTCAGCTTTAGGCCAGACGGTTGCCCCGAGCGCGATCAGTCCGCCGACCCAGACGGTCGCCGCCACAGCGTGTGCCACCCCGTTGACCAGCGCCAGGCCGTGATCTCCGAGCCCCGCAGCGTGACCGGCCATGGCAGGAATTGCGACGGCGGCGACGGCGAGTCCGAACCACACCGTCGTTCCGTTCAGACTGACGCTGATTGCTGCGCCAACGCTGATGATCGCCGCGAGCAGTGCGCAGATCAGCAAGGTGCGGACATCGATGATGTCCCACGCGTAGGTGATGAACGTGCTCGGACCGACTGCAGTTCCAAGGTCGATTCCAAGGATGCTCGCGAGCTTGAAGACCGCTGCAACCAGCGAGATGATGCACCAGATGCCTGCCGCGGCACTGGCTCGCAACAACGCAGTGCGCCCGCGCTTGGACACGGTGGTCTTTCCGGCGGCCGGATCGAGGAATCCCGCGAGCAGCAGCCATCCGACCGTTGCCATTGCACAGACGAACGTGAGTGCGCCGACAACGGGAAGCAGCCACCCCACGATCGGGCCAGCATCGGGGAGACCGCCAGGAGCTGGTTCGTAGCTCGCACCGGAGAGGACTACCCCGATCAGTGCCGACAGAACTGCGACGAGCCCGAAAGCCACGACGACGCGCACCAAGATCCCGGACCGCTGCACGCCTGGTGCGGTCGCGGTCTGGGTCGGTGGATGCGTTTGGGTTGCCACGTTCAGGTTCCTAGCGATGGTGGTTTAGGTGTTGGGTCGGTCGTTCTTCTTGCGCTTACGAGCTGCCTGGATTCCGAAGATGCCACCAACGATGATCAACACTCCGATGACAGTTGGCAACAACCACATGGTGCCTCCAAGTCCACTCGGTCCGGTGGCGCTCACCGGGGTGGCAGTGGGCAACGGAGTCGGAACCCCGATTCCCGCGTTGGGTGACCCTGTCGGCGTGGCCGTCACGGTGGGCCCTTGGTTGGCGGTGGTGTAGCTGAAGCTGAAGGTGCCGTTCAACGGGTGACCGTCGCTGCCGACGTTGCGCCACGCGATCTTGTACGTGCCTGCGCTGGCATCCGCGGGCCACTTTGCCGTGGCGGTTGCGCCAACAACAGCGACATCCGTGAGGGGAATTTGGCGCC
>DMNR01000390.1:0-7729 GCA_003452655.1 Actinomycetota bacterium
TAAGCGCATTGGACAGGGCCTGCTTGAGACATTCAGTGAGCCATGCGAGTGCTGCAATGGTCGCGGGGTCAAGGTGCAAACCAACCCAGTAGACCGGGGTGAGGCACAAGAAGCAGCAGCGGCTGCGCCGCGTCGTCGACGTCGCCCAGCTGGGCCGATTCCGGGGGCACCGGCCGCGCCCAAGGACGACGAGGACGCCGCCAAGGACGAGGACGCCGCACCTGCAGCCGAAGGCGATGAGCCTGCTGCAGAAGACACGGACGCTGTGGCTGACGCCGACGCCGTGGAAACTCCCGCGGCCGTAGCGGATGCAACTGACACCATCAGTGGAACCGACTCTGCGACTGGCGAATCAGCGGAATCGACACCAGTCGGCGAGGCCGAAAACGAGAACGAGGCCCAATAGAGACGCAGATCTCGTACCTCGCTTGACCGCGGGTGGTGGTAGTGGCGTACTCTTAACGAGGCGCTGTGCCGCTAAGTGCCCGCCACCAAATGCTTGTCAGATATAGCCAGATCATGTTTGAGCTGTCGACATGCGCACCCTCGGGTGTTGCAGGTTGATTGATTCACGCAGTAACAAAGGGAGAAACCCGTGTACGCGATCGTTCGTGCCGGAGGCCGTCAAGAGAAGGTCGCCGTCGGCGATGTCATCACGCAAGACCGCGTCGCCGGGGAACCAGGCGAAAAGGTCTCGCTGCCAGCTGTCCTCGTGGTGGACGGCGATAACGTCACCTCAAATGCCAAGGAATTGAGCAAGGTCGGCGTGACGGCTGAAATCGTCGAGCACAGCCGTGGCCCCAAGATTGACATCGGAAAATTCAAGAACAAGACCGGCTACCGCCGTCGCCAAGGGCATCGTCAAGCATTGACGACGCTCAAGGTGACCGCGATCGACCTCGGAAAGTAGCGCGAAATGGCACATAAGAAAGGTGCTGCGAGCACCCGAAACGGCCGCGATTCCAACGCTCAACGCCTCGGCGTCAAGCGATTTGGTGGCGAGCTGGTCAACGCCGGAGAAATCATCGTGCGTCAGCGCGGGACTCACTTTCACCCAGGTGAAAACGTCGGCCGCGGTAGCGACGACACCTTGTTTGCCCTGGCTGCCGGGACCGTCGACTTCGGCACCCGCCGTGGACGCAAGGTCGTCAACATCGTTGAGGTCGGCTAACACACTCATACGCGCTACCCCGTGCTGGATGCCTTCCGGGCTCCAACCACGGGGTTTCGTCGTACCAGGGCACCACTTCGCACCACTAATTCTCACGATTCGGTGAGATTGGCCGCTAGAGGCGCAAATCTCACCGAATCGTGACGAAGGGATCCACATATGGCCACATTTGTTGACCGCGCGATCGTCCACGCGACCGCTGGTGACGGCGGACATGGCTGTGCATCCGTTCACCGGGAGAAGTTCAAGCCACTCGGTGGTCCGGACGGCGGGAACGGCGGCCGCGGCGGCGACGTCATTCTCATCGTCGATCATGGAACCAGTAGCCTGCTTGAGATCCACCGCTCGCCTCATCGCAAGGCCGGCAATGGGAAGCCGGGCCAAGGCTCCCACCGAGCCGGCGCCGACGCTGACGACATCATCGTTCCGGTCCCCGAAGGCACCGTAGTGACCGACTCCAACGGCAAGGTCTTAGCCGACTTGGTGGGCCATGGAACGAAGTTCATCGCTGCCTACGGTGGTCGTGGCGGTCTCGGAAACGCTGCACTGGCGAACAAGCGCCGCAAGGCGCCGGGTTTCGCTCTGCTTGGCGAGCCGGGGACCTCGGCTGACCTCGTGCTGGAACTGAAGACGCTCGCTGACGTGGGCTTGGTTGGATTCCCCTCCGCGGGTAAGTCCAGCTTGGTATCGGTGTTAAGCGAGGCCAAGCCAAAGATCGCCGACTATCCGTTCACGACGCTGGTGCCACACCTCGGCGTCGTCAAGGCAGGCGAGACGATCTTCACCGTCGCAGACGTTCCCGGCCTCATCCCCGGCGCGAGCCAAGGCAAGGGCCTCGGACTGGAGTTCCTGCGTCACATCGAACGCTGCTCGGCTCTCGTCCACGTCGTCGACTGCGCGACGCTGGAGCCAGGCAGGGATCCCCTCAGCGACATCGATGCGATCGAGGCCGAACTCGCCGAATACGGCGGGCTGGCTGATCGCCCACGGTTGGTCGCGCTGAACAAATGCGACGTGCCCGAGGCAAGTGAACTGGCAGACATGGTCAGCGAACAGATCACCGCGGAACGCGGCTGGCCGGTGTTCAAGATTTCGACCATCGCTCACACCGGACTCGACCCGTTGCGGTACGCGATGGCCAACGTGGTGGCGATCACCCGTGATCAGCAAGCGGCGGATGAGCAGCCCCAAGTTGTGGTCGTGCGTCCGAAGGCTGTTGACGACTCGGGATTTGAAGTCAGGCCGGAGGGTGATGCCTTCCGCGTGATCGGCGTTCGCCCAGCGCGTTGGGTGCGCCAGACGGACTTCAGCAATGACGAAGCAGTCGGATATCTGGCGGACCGCCTCGCTCGTCTCGGTGTCGAGGATGAGCTCCTCAAGAAGGGCGCGACACCTGGCGCGACGGTAATCATCGGGGATGAAGACAACGCTGTGGTGTTTGATTGGAAGCCAAGTATTCATGCTGGCGAACCTCACGGCTCCGCGCCGCGTGGCACTGACCCCCGGTTGGAGGAATGGTGAGCAAGGGCGTTGAACTCCGTAAGGCGCTTGGCACTGCACCACGTGTCGTCGTCAAGGCGGGATCATCGTCGCTCACCACACCTGAGGGCCAGATAGACGTAGCGCGCGTTAATCAACTCGTTGATGTTGTTGCCGCAGTCGTCGGATCGGGTCGCCAAGTTGTTCTGGTGTCCAGCGGTGCAATTGCCAGTGGTCTGGGCCCCCTGGGGTTGGTGAAACGTCCCCGCGACTTGGCGACAGCTCAGGCCGCTGCCAGTGTTGGACAAAGCCTGCTGGTCGGCGCGTACGCATCACGCTTCGCTGACCATGATCGGACTGTCGGTCAGGTTCTGCTTACCGCCGATGACATCGGCCGCCGGGCTCACTACCGCAATGCTCAGCGCACCCTGAGTCGCCTGCTCGAGCTCGGTGTTGTGCCGATCGTCAATGAGAACGACACAGTTGCGACTGAGGAGATCCGGTTCAGCGACAACGACCGGCTTGCCGCACTGGTTGCGCACCTCATTCGGGCAGACGCACTCGTGTTGTTGTCCGACGTGGATTCCTTGTACGACGGTCCGCCCGCGATCGCCGGATCTTCGCCCGTGAAGGAAGTCAAGAAGCCAACCGATCTCGCTGCCTTCACGATTGGTGGCGCAGGAAGTTCAGTCGGGCGCGGCGGGATGCGAACCAAAGTCCAGGCAGCGCAGATCGCGACCGACGCGGGAATGCCCGTTGTCCTGACGTCGATTGAGAATGCGGCAGCTGCTTTGGCTGGTGAATCAGTGGGCACGTTGTTCTACCCATCCGGTCGGCGGCGGCCGAGTCGTCTGCTGTGGCTACAGCATGGCTCCGATGTCCAAGGCCAGGTCGCACTCGACGAAGGGGCAGTGCGCGCGCTCACGCAACGCAATGCGTCGTTGCTGCCTGCCGGGATTGTGAGCGTCACTGGTTCGTTCGACGTGGGTGATCCCGTTGAGCTTGTCGCGCAAGATGGTCGGGTCATCGGTCGCGGGATCGTGAGTTTTGCCGCCGATGAACTACCGGCCCTGATGGGACGTTCGACAAAGGATATCGCTGCGGAATACGGCTCCGACTATGAAAGGGAAGTCGTTCACCGCGACGACCTCGTGATAATTGGCAGTTGATTGGTTGAGTCGCGCTCAGTTCGGTCGGACGAGGCGCGCCTCGTAAGCAAAGATCACCGCGCTAACGCGGTCGCGCAGTTCGAGCTTCGCCAGCACTTTGCCGAGATGTGACTTCACAGTTCCTTCAGACAGAAACAGTGCCTCCGCTATCTCACTGTTGGACAGGCCACTTGCGACGGCGACAAGGACTTCCAGCTCACGTCGCGTGAGTCGATCGAGTCTCGGATCGGTCTGATGCTCAGAATCGACCGGGAGTTGGTGGGCGTACCTCGTCAGGAGTCGCCGCGTTGCCGTCGGTGCCACCACCGCATCACCGTTCGCCACCGTACGAACTGCAGCGCACAGTTCGGGCGCGGGAACATCCTTGAGCATGAAGCCGCTTGCTCCTGCGCGCAATGCCGCATACACGTACTCATCGAGATCGAATGTGGTGAGGATAAGTACGCGGGCACGTGCTCCAGAATCAACGATCCGTTTGGTCGCTTCGATGCCGTCCATTCCGGTCATCCTGATGTCCATCAGGACGACGTCGGGTTGCAGGGCCGCGGCTCCAGTGACGGCGTCGGCGCCGTTTGCTGCTTCACCCACCACGGCGAAGTCTGGTTCGCCACTCAAGATCATTCTAAAACCAGATCGCAATAGCTCTTGGTCGTCGACGAGTAGTACTTTGATCATGGTTCTACCACCTCATCTGAGGTGGTCGGAGACAGTGTTGCAACCACCTTCCAGCCACCTTCGGAACGCGCTCCTGCGTCGAGCGTCCCGTTGTACATCGCCACTCGTTCGCGCATGCCCCGCAGCCCGCGTCCGCCATTGTCGGCAACTCTGGATTCCACGTTCTGATCTCCGGTGTTTGCTACCTCGACGGTGACGAGGTCGTTGGCGAAAGTTAGGCACACGCTGGCAGTGCAGCCAGGCCTTGCGTGGCGCAGCACATTCGTTAAGGCCTCTTGAACAATCCGGTACACGGCGAGCTGCAGGGCATCATCAGCAACCTCCGGATCTCCTGTGACCGTCAGTTTCGTCGCCAGTCCCGCGGACTCAACGCCGACGATGAGTTCCGCGATCTCGTCGAGTCTCGGCTGGGGCGTGAGGTTGGAATCGCTCGAATCCCGCTCGAGGACGCTCAGCACGCGGCGCATATCTGCTAGAGCGTGTCTGCCCGTCTGCGCGACCTGTTCCATTGCCCGCAGGGAGCCGCCCGGGTCGGCGGTCGCCCCGACGACTGACCCGGTTGCTAAGGCGACGATCACAGTCAGGTCATGTGCCACGATGTCGTGCATTTCACGAGCAATCCGCGAGCGTTCGGCCGCAGCCGCGAGTTGTTCGCGCTGTTCGTTTTCAAGCTCTAGCCGCTGAGCACGTTCGAGCACCGACGCGAGGTAGCGGCGCCGAGTCTGCGCATTCACTCTTAGGATTCCCGCGGCCGCCGCAGTTGCCACGAGGAACCCGGCCATCACCCACAGAGACTCCTTTGGTGGTGTCCACCGGACTACCGCCATCACGATCCCGATGAGAAGAACAACCGCTGCCCCCAGCGTTCGGCGTCGGCTTTCATGCGCAGCGACGGTGTAAAAGGCGACCAGTAGAGCGACATCGGCGGTTAGCGGAATGTCCAGTAGCCACGTGGCAAAGGCAACGGCGGCCGTGCATGCGAAGACCGGAAGGGGCCAGCGTCGCCGGGCAAGCAGCGGGATCACCAACGCCAGGGAAAGGAGGACGTTGAGCGCCAGGACTTCCCGCCTGCCGTCATGGGTCGCCATGGTGGGCAAGCTGATCACCAATACTGCGCCGGTCACCGCGAGATCAGTTGCGCGCTCTCGACCTTGACTCGAAGGCAGTTCAGGCTCGACCGAACCCGCGTTTGGTTTGCTGCCAGTCACGGAGCCAGTATCCGACATGGACCGAACCGCTGGTCCGATCGATGCGCGCTTGCCTCTATACATCTCGGCGTTGGATGACGAAGGCCGCGATTCCAATGAGGACCACGAGATAGCCGAACAACACCAGCAAGCCTGCTTCCGGTGCGAGCAACTGTGGATCAGCGTTGGTCGTCATCAAGGACCGCCCAGCGTAGTTCGGTAGGAACTTTCCAAAACTCGACGTGGCTCGTGACATCGCAGTGACGAGTATCGGCAAGACGAACAGCACGAAGACCATCGCGCCAACGCCAATAACGGCCCGCCGAACGATGGCGCCGATGGCTACCCCGAGCAACCCAACCGCCGTCAGGTAGACCGCTGAACCGAGGACGACGCGCGGGACACCCGGTGTCCCCAGTGACGTTTGTAAGTGATGCGGCGCCAGGAGCACTTGACCCGCCAGAAACGCCATGAGTGACGCGAGCGCCATAACGGCGAACGTGGTCGAGCCGAACACCAAGAGCTTGGCCCACAGGACTGGCAGGCGGCGGGGAACTGCGGTGAAGGTGGTGCGGATCATCCCAGTCTGAAACTCGCTGCTGAAGACGACGACGCCGAGGAGCCCGATAGCCAATTGCGCGATGAAGAAGCCGTTGAGACTGGCGCTCGCAGGGTCGAACTTGGCACGTTTCGCTGCCGACATCTTGGCTGCTTCCGACGCGGTCCCAGCGCAGAACAGCACTCCAAGTAAGACGGTAAGCGTTGCCGCAATGATCATCGTGATGTACGTCGAGCGAACCGACCAGAATTTCGTCCATTCGGACTTGATGACTCGCGCCGCAGTGACTTGGGGTCTGGCGTGGTTTGGCGGGCCCATTGCCGCATCGCTCGGTTCGGCACTTACTTCGGTGGAACTACTCATGGTCGTCTGGCCCAATCGCTTGCTGCTGGTGATCTGTTGTTCGTTGCGGAGCGGAAGTTCGCCCCCGCTCCGCTGTGGAAGCGATGAACGCTTCTTCCAGTGATGGTCGTTGCTCGACGAGTTCGTAGAGCCTGACTCCAGCTTGCTCAGCGAGTTGTGCGACGTGCTCCGCCCGCATATTGGTGACGTGTAAGACTCCGTGCGACGTTCCCGCAGTGAAAGATGCACCGACAGCAGTCAATGCGGTGGTGAGTGCTGCGAGGTGCGGAGTTCGAATGCGGACGTTGCCTGTGGCGTTGCGTGCGGTGAACTGTTCGACGCTCTCGTTCGCGAGCAATCTGCCTGACCTGATGACGATGATGTGATCGGCGGTCGCAGCCATCTCTGGCATGACATGCGACGACAGGAAGACGGTTTTGCCGGCCTTGGCTTGGGATCGCAGGAGGTTCCGAAGCCACCGCACACCCTCGGTATCCAGGCCATTGAGTGGTTCATCGAGGATCAAGACGTCTGGGTCACCAAGCAAGGCCCCTGCGATGCCCAGGCGTGTTGTCATGCCCACTGAGTAGGTGCCGACTCGTTTGTTTGCGGCGTGGCGAAGCCCAACGAGGTCGATGACTTCGGCGACGCGTCGATTTCCGATCCCGTGTGTGGCGGCGATGCAACGCAGGTGACTTCTCGCCGACCGTCCCGGGTGGCTTGATCGCGCGTCCAACATTGTTCCCACGGAAAAGAGCGGCGCCGGGATCTTCCGGTACGCCTGGCCGTGAATAGTCGCCGATCCGGCAGATGGTGTCTCGAGGCCAACAATCAGGCGCATCGTCGTGGACTTGCCCGAGCCATTCGACCCGAGAAACCCAGTGACCTCTCCGCGGTTGACGTTGAAACTCAGGCTGTCGACCGCAGTGAACGATCCGTAGCGTTTGGTCAGGTTCCGTACTTCGATCACTTCCGTCCCCTCACGTGATCTCACATTGACGTCTCCAACGACGCTATCCGCGGCCCGCGGCCTAGACGAGAGTCCACGGTCTGAACTTCTAGGCGTGGGGCTACGACTGCGGTCATAGGTGAGGGCTGCTTGCATGTGGCCACGGCGGGAAACCGACGAGGCGCGTACCCGGCATCG
>DMNR01000390.1:7937-8146 GCA_003452655.1 Actinomycetota bacterium
CTCACGATATTGAGCGGGCGAAGGTCAACGGGACGTCTGCCGCGCTCATCGACCGATTGACATTGACCCCAGAGCGCATCGCGGCCATTGCCGACGCCGTACGCGACGTCGTGAAACTTCCGGATCCCGTTGGTGAAGTGATCCGCGGCTACACGCTGCCCAATGGCTTGCAGGTGCGCCAACTACGGGTGCCGATGGGTGTTGTCGGG
>DMNR01000198.1 GCA_003452655.1 Actinomycetota bacterium
CGGGCGCATTGGGTCCGTGGAAGAAGTGGTTCATCCCGACTTCGTAGAGCGCGGCTGAAGACGCGTAGCTGGAGATGTGCCCGCCAACGCCAACACCCGGACGCTGGGCTCGGTGGACCATGATCGCCGCGTTCCACCGCACGTAGGCGCGGATGCGGCGCTCGATGAATTCATCGCCTGGGAACTCCGGTTCATTCTCAGGCGCGATCGTGTTGAGGTAATCCGTCTGACGAACGTCAGGGACACCGATCTCGCGTTCTGCCGCCAACCGCTGCAGCTCGAGCATCAGGTACCGGGCGCGCGTGGGACCTGCGGAGTCAATGACGCTACTCAGCGAATCGCGCCATTCGGCGGTCTCGGTGGGGTCAGAATCGAAGTACTGGCTGGGCAGGCGACTGCTGGAGTCATGTTCAGATTGCGCCATCTTTGCTCCAAGTCGTTGGTACTAGTCCAATCGAACCTTGCTACGGGTTGCTTGGCAATAGATGACACTCATTCGTGGGTCTGTGCGAAGCATTCGGTGAATTTGGCTGTCTGAGTCGCCGATTTCACCGAATGGCGTCAAGTTGGCCGAGAACGCCGCTACTTCGACCGTGCTGCGCGTGGAGAAACGAGTCGGGTGCCCTGCCAGTCGCCGGCTGCATTGACGGTGCTCGTCTGTTGGAAGCCGGCAGTGGGCGCGGCCTCGGCAATGTCGGCGGGTTCGACGTGACCGTCGCGCCCGGTCTTCGGGGTGAGTAGCCAGATCACACCGTGATCTGCCAGCGGGGTGATGGCATCGACGAGCGCGTCGACGAGGTCGCCATCGTCGTCGCGGAACCACAGCAGCACAACGTCAACGACCTCATCGGTGTCCTCGTCGAGCAGTTCCGCGCCGGTCGCAGCCACGATCGCCGCTCGCAGTGCCTCGTCGCAGTCATCGTCGTAGCCCAATTCTTGGACCAACTGGCCGTTTTCAATACCGGCCAGGGGATTCCCGCTCACCAATTCCTCCGTTACGTCTTCGCTACTACTGGACAACCTCGTGGGTGTAGTTCATCTGACTAGCGCCCCGCACGCAACCACAAACGGGTCGTTCGGTAAAGATAGGTCCGAAAGTTTCGGTCGGCAGGTGCCTGTCACGGCGTGTTGAGCAGAATCCGGCACCAGACACAGAGGAGATTCAGTGGCAGTTGACGTGGGCGAACTAGCCCCAGATTTCGAGTTGAAGAACCAATTCGGCGAAACCATCAAGCTCAGCGATTTTCGAGGCGATAAGAACGTCGTCCTCATTTTCTTCCCCAAGGCGTTTACTGGGCTGTGTACCGCGGAACTCTGTGCCATTCGAGATGAGAAGCAGGACTTCGTCAGTGACGACGTTGTGACCTTCGGGATCTCCTGCGATTCCGATGCCGCGCTGAAGGTGTTCGCTGAGCAGGAGAACTACGGTTACGACCTGTTGTCGGATTACTGGCCGCACGGTGGCGTTGCCCGTTCCTTCGGAGCATTCCTGGAGGAAAAAGGCTTCGCTACCCGCGCCACATTCGTCATCGACAAGGACGGCGTCGTTCGCTGGAAGGTAGTCAACGGACCGGGCGATACGCGTTCCAACGATGACTACCGTGAGGCGCTCGCAGCGCTCTAGTACCTCCAATCGCGGGCTCTCGAGCAGGCTTGATGCTCTGAGATAGTCGAGACTCGCGGTGTGAACAACCAAGCTGGCCAGCATGACGAGGAGCCTGCCGCGCGATCAACATTCGCGTTGCTGCGCAGGAACCCTCGCCTGCTGGCCTTCATGGTTTCTCAGGGACTCGCGGCGATTGCACTCGGTGCGCTGCTGGTGGCCCGCATCGAGTTCGCGACGCAAGCATTTGGCAACGAAGTTGGTATCGGCACCCTGGCGGTGACGTTCTCTATCGCCGCCGCCGTGATCTCGATTCCCGCCGGGATGTTGGTTGACCGGGCGAACCCTCGGGTCATCCTCCTGATCAGCATGGCCGTGATTGGCGTTAGCAATATTTCTCTGGGCTACCTGTTGGTGCGCGGGCCTGTTGGCGTCGCACTCCTTGTGGGTGGCGCGGTACTCGAAGGACTTGCCACAGGTTTCGCGCTCCCGGCCATGCTGAAGACCCAGGCGGCTCTTGTTGACGCTCATTCGCGTGGCGCGGCTGAGATCGCGAATCTGTTGCGGCTGTGCATCGGCGGCTTGATCGGATCGCTGTTGGCCCGGCTCATCCCGGATTCGGCGGCCGTGGTGTTGGCGTCAGGCGCACTCATCGTCATTGCCGGTTGCACAAGCTTCGTCATTGCCTCGCCGGCCGTGTTTCGCTCACAGCGGGGGGTCACACTCTGGGAAAGCGTCTCGCAGGTCGTTCCGCGATTGCGAGCAGATGCGCCTCTGACCCGCGCCGTAGTTGCAGACCTGGTCATGCGGGTCGTAGTCCCGACGCTGCTCTTGCCGCTGTTCATCGTCGATCGTGACATCAATCAGTCAGCAGCAAAGGTGCTGGCGGCGGGAACGATCGGAGTCCTCATTGGATCGTTGACGCTGGCCCACTTTGGCGTCTCCGGTCGGATGCGTCGCCCTCTCGTCGTCTCGTTCGTCGGGTACCTGGTGGCAATCGCGCTGGGTGGCCTGCTGCTGCGCAACGATTGGCTCATCGGTGAGGGATTGCCGCAGATCATGCTGCTGGGGTTCATTGTGGCCGGCTGCGCGTTCTCGGCGTATGGGACAAGTGCGCTGACGGCGTTGGTCCAGCAACGTTCGCCCGACGATATTCGCGGCCGTCTGGCAGGGCTCTTGGCTGTCCCACGGTTGGTGCTGCAGGCCCTGGCAAGCTTGATCGCGACCGCGCTAATCACCGTGGGGAACAGCCACTACTTCACCGTGGGGCTTGCCGTGGTGACATTGCTGGCGTTGACCGCGCTGCTGTGGTTCAAGCGGATTGACCAACATGATGCGCAGGCATTGTCAGTTGGCCGCTGAGTGGGCGTGAAGTCGTTGTGGGTCGGTGACTAGCCAATCGGATGCAGCAACCAGATATTGCTGCGGACGATTTCGATTCCGATGCAGATGACAACAAACGCGGCGGCCACGACGAATCCGCTCTTCGTGATTGCGTGACCGACACCGTTGTTCGGGTTGCCCACGAGAACCTCACGTACCGATCGGCGGGGAGCTCCGGCAACGTGCCACATCGC
>DMNR01000076.1:0-5232 GCA_003452655.1 Actinomycetota bacterium
GGACGAGGAACCACGGGACGAAAGGCCGACCCGGATCTGCTCGCCGACGAGCAACAGTTCGTCGACAAGGCTCAAGCGCTCGGGATGAATGTCCAAATGAACGAGCCGCCAGGTGCGCACACGTTCTACTTCTGGACAGCTGCTCTGCAGGAATGGCTGCCATGGGCCCTGCAGCAGATGGGTAAGCCGGAACCGGCGACACCTCCGCCACCGGCGAAGTAATGCGAATTGCAAGCCGCGAAGATCGGCGTCACAGTGATCGCATGGCGATCGCATCGAGCACTGACACCCCTTACGTCACCACAATTCAGTCCGCTGAATTTGAACTGATCGCTGACGGCGAATTCCGGGGATCTGGTGGTAGCGGTGGCGTTCGCCCCCATGACCTGCTTGATGCATCGCTCGCATCCTGCATTGCGATGACAGTGCGGATGGCCGCTGACGGTCGCGGGACGAAATTGGAAAGGGTCATCGTGGAAGTCACTCACGAGGACGCGGATCCCGCAGCGGCCAAGTTCCACTGCTCGGTTGAACTGATCGGCGACCTGTCTGACAAGGAACGTGCTGGCCTGCTGCGAGTCGCCCACCATTGCCCGATCAGTAAGCTCCTCAACAAGTCCATCGAAGTCGGCATCACGGAGGCAACCTCCTAAAGCCCGGAGCTACTTCCTGCGCGACTATTCAATCGGGATCCCCATCGGGACCGCAGCGTCGTCGGCGAGTTCGTGAGCCACATCCTGGCGCTTGCGCAACGGAACCTCCTTGAGGAAGAACGACAGCAGGAATGCGAACGCCATGAATGGCACNNGCGTTCGACATTGCCGTAAGCACGTGCTCTTGGATCGCTGGCGGCAGCGACGTGATGTTGTCGATCGACGACGTGATCTTCCCTCCGTTTTCACTTGTCGTCGACATTCCAGGGAGCTCGAGAGCGAACTGGGCTGCTAGCTGCGCGGTCCATACCGCCCCGAAGACCGCCGTTCCAAATGAACCACCGATCGACCGGAAGAAGGTTGAGGTGCTCGTTGCCGCACCAAGCTGGCGAGCGTCCACATTGTTCTGAACCGCGATGATGAGCACTTGCATCACATTGCCGAGACCTGCACCAAGAATCAACATCGCCAGCGACAAATACCCGAGGCTGGTGTCTTGATTGACCTTCGACAGCATGAAGAGTCCGATAGTCGCCAGGCCCGTTCCGATGATCGGATAGATCTTGTACTTGCCCGTCCTTGTGATCATGCGGCCACTCAAAATAGAGGTGACGAGCAAGCCGATCATCAGCGGCAGCAACTGCAGGCCTGCAGCGGTTGGGGTCGCGCCCCGAACCACCTGCATGTAGATCGACAGATAGACAATCGCACCAAAGAGCGAGAAGCCCACGACAAACCCGATGGCTGACGACACTCGCATCACCGGAAGCTTGAACATGTTCATCGGGATCATCGGCTCGGGATGCCTGAGTTCTTGGAAGACGAACAGCACCAAGGCAAGCGTGCCTGTGAACGCTAGACCAACAATCTGCGGCGATCCCCACGCGTAGCGCTGACCGCCCCATACGGTTACGAGCAGGAGGAGTACAACACCCAACACCAGCAGGCAGGCGCCCAACCAGTCGATCTTGTGCTTGCGACGGTGGACAGGAAGGTGAAGCACAGACCCCAGGACGATGAAAGCGGCGATGCCGATTGGCACATTGATGTAGAACACCCAGCGCCACGAGAGGTGCTGGGTAAACAGCCCACCGAGTAACGGCCCAATCACACTGGCGACGCCGAATACTGCGCCAAAAAGTCCGCTGTACCGGCCTCGTTCACGTGGCGGAACAATGTCAGCGATAACCGCGAGCACCGTGACCATCAGGCCACCAGCTCCGAGCCCCTGGACCGCCCGAGTCGCGATTAGCTCCCACATGTTCTGGGACAGACCCGCCAGCATCGATCCAACGACGAAGATCACGACCGCTGACTGCAGAATCAGCTTGCGCCCATAGAGGTCGCCCAGCTTTCCCCAGATCGGCGTGCTAGCAGTCGAGGCCAACAGATATGCGGTGACGACCCACGAAAGCTCGTCCAGCCCACCGAGGTCACTGGTGATGGTTGGAAGCGCAGTTGAGACGATCGTTTGGTCGAGCGCTGCCAACAGCATCGTCAGCATGAGTGCCGACAGAATCAGCCACAATCGCCGTGAATTTTCGCTGATCGCCTCAGTCGCTGCGGTGATGTCCTTAGAGCTGACTTCTTCCGAATCACTCACCGGGCGATCCTTGCAGCGGGTTCATCGTGAATCACCTCTGGATGGTCCAGTGTGAGCTTATGAACTCCACGCCACCGTGCCGTCGATTCGAGTCTCGTGGACCTTGATGTCGGCCCACGTCGACGCGTCGCTCTCCCATGGATTTGCTGAGAGCAGTGCGTAGTCAGCCTTCTTGCCGACCTCGAGCGTTCCCCGGTCATCGGCGTGGATCTGCCAGGCCGCGTCAACTGTGATCGCTTTGAGCGCCGCCTCAGGTGTCACGCATTCAGCTGGATTCAAGACCTCGCCGCCATCGCGCATCTTGCGCTCAACGGCGGTACGAGCCGACAGCAACGGCTGCATCGGGCTCACCGAGTAGTCGCTGTGCAGTGAGGGACGAAGTCCCGCGGCAAGCGCGCTGGCAACCGAGTCGAGTTCGTCTGCGCGGTTCGTTCCGAGAATGTGGTCTTTGAAGGCACGGCCCCAGTAGTACACATGGTTCATCAGGAAACTCGGCTGAACACCGACGCGGGCCATCCGCTCGAAATGTTCTGATGTTGCCAGCGAGCAGTGCTCGATCCGATGGCGATGATCCTTTCCGTCCGCCTGGTCGCCGAGTACCTGTTCATATGCGCTCACCACCATGTCAATTGCCGCATCACCATTTGCGTGCGTCATGACCTGCCAGCCCGCATCATGCCCGGCCTTAATCAGCTTGATGCACTGATCGATGTCCATGTTCACTTCACCGCGATTGTCAGGCTGCCCCATGTAGTGCTCGCGCAAATATCCGCTGCGACCTTGGTTCGACCCATCGGAGAGCACCTTCCATGCCACTGCGCGAACCATGTCATCACCAGAGTTCGGCAATACACCGGCGGATGCCCACGCCTCGTTACCCAGTAGCGCGTGCTGCGCCGTCGAAATACGTACCGGTAGGCGCTTTGCGGCGTTAAGTTGGTGGAGTACCGACACCTCACCCGGCCCCATCACGGCACCGGTGAGAGCCTCCCGCATCGAAGTGACACCAACAGAGGCGGCCTTGTTCATGATCGCGACGAGCCCCGCCATCATTTCTTCTTGGCTTCGCATCGGGATCACGGCCATGAACTTCAGGATTGCACCGGACTCACCCACCACACCGGTCAGCCTTCCGTTTTCCCGATAGAACTTGCCGCCGGGCGGATCTGGCGTTTCGTCAGTGATCCCGGCTAGCTCAAACGCCTTGGAGTTGACGTACAGGTAGTGCATGGACGCGTTCAATACGCCAACGGGGTACTCCGTGCTCACCTGGTCCAAGATGTCCCGGGTGAGTTCCGGTTCGCCCGGGTACAGGCTCGGGTCAAACAGCTGGCCCTGCACCCAACCGTTCGCAGGCTTTGCGTCGGCCGCAGCTTTGAGTCGCTTGACGACATCGTCGAAGGTCGGGTTCTCCAACGCCGAACAGTTCAACCAACTGTCGGCAAGCACCGTTGACCATAGGTGCATATGTGGCTCAATCAATCCCGGGACCACAAACCCATCTCCAGCATCCACGATCTGAGTCGACGGATCCTTCAGGCCTTCAATGTCGCTGGCAGAGCCGATGCCGATGATGTTCCCGTCCTTGATCGCCATTGCATCTGCGGTGGCCGCTCCGGGAACTCCGGTGGCGATCGATCCAAAGACGATCATGTCCGCGAACGAACGTGTGGATCGCTGAGTTGGTAAGGACCGCCGATCCATCGGGCGAATCAATGCCTGCGGAAGTGGCGCAAACGCGGCTTGCGAAAGGAGGCGCGTAATCGCCAACCGTTCATGGCTGCAACAACCGTCAATCGATGGTGAGTGGGGCGCGGGTGCAGTCAGCGACATCTAGTCTCCTGGGGAATAGCGCACGCCGGTTGAGCATGCGGGTTGCCCAGCAAAGTACCGCCCAGTGCGGCCGGTTGCAGCCGGGCGAAAGCTGACTTACCGCGTGAGGCGTAATCCTCGACAGAACGGCCCCGAGATGACTACTGAGAGTGACTGAATTCGATCACTGGCGGGAGAAGTCCGGGCGCAATGGCATCCCGGATACCCCGTCCTCAGTCGTGTTCGTGAGCAAGAACTGGTGCAGCTGAATGATGTTGCGAGCGAAACCAAACTCAGAGGCGGCCATGTACAAGCGCCAGACCCGAGCCTTGCGCTCACCAACCTCAGCGACAGCGGCATCCCAGTTGTCTTCCAGGTTCATCCGCCAGCAGTGAAGCGTCTTGGCGTAGTGAACGCGAATATTCTCCTCGTGCTGAACTTCCCAGTTCTCATTCGTCGCGGCCATCATCACTTTGGCCGGACCGGTCAATTCTCCATCGGGGAAGACGTATCGATTAACAAAGCTATTGCGGTAGCGAACCCTCTGCTTGTCGTTGAAGCGGGTGATCGAATGATTGAGCATCCGACCTTCGGGCCTCGTCTTGCTTCGCAGGAAACTGAAGTAGGCCGGGTAGTTTGCCTCGCCGATGTGTTCAGTCAGTCCGATCGATGAAATTGCGTCGAAGTTGCCCTCCGGAACATCGCGGTAGTCACTGAAGCGAACCTGCGCTTGCTTCTCAAGACCCGCTTCAATCACTGCCTGCTGTCCCCAGTCGGCCTGCGGCTTCGACAGCGTGACGCCAATGACGTCAACGCCGTAGTTCTTCGCGGCGTGAACCACCATGCCGCCCCAGCCACAACCGATATCGAGCAAACGCATTCCTGGCTTCAACCCGAGCTTGCGGCACACGAGGTCGAACTTCTCCTCCTGCGCTTGCTCCAAGGTTGCGTCTTCGGTGGGGAACACGGCACAGGTGTAGGCCATCGACGGGCCCAAGACATACCGGTAGAACTGGTTGGACACGTCGTAGTGGTGTGCGATCGCTTCCGCATCACGACCCTTTGAGTGGCGGCGTCCGCCGAGCTTCTTCTCTTCGGGCGGAGTATCGCCCCGGTGCAGGAGGTCAGCGTTGCGGAAGTAGCTCGGCGCAAACTCGCGGACCA
>DMNR01000076.1:5347-7557 GCA_003452655.1 Actinomycetota bacterium
TCCACAACGTCGCCCACGATGTCGACCTCACCAGCCACGTATGCGCGCGCGAGTCCAACCTGACCGGGATGAGACATGATCATTTCAATCGCGCGAGGAGAGCGCACCTCGAGGCGCACGGCTGAACCGGGAGTGCCGGCCTTGCTACCGTCGAAAGCAACGAACTCCACTGGCGCATCGGGGCCGGCGATTGTGTTGAACACCTCTGCAAGCTTCACGGTTCCTCCATCATGGGCCGCAGTTGCACGTCTGCAGGAGCGGCGACGGTTAGGCAGCTTAGCGACGCTGGACCACTTTTGCGTATAGATCGGTTAAGCGACTATCTTGGTCGTATTTTGACTTGACTGCTCGGTAGTGTTCACCGCCGTAAAGTCGGTCGAATTCTTCCTTCTCGTAGTAAGCACTTGAGTAGAGCGACTTGTGACCATCGAGCTTGGTCACCTCGGCCTCGATCAGACGGTTGAGGACTGCATCGGCCGGGTTTCCGTCCTTCTCCAACGCGACCGTCGACCAGAACCCAACGTTGACGTAGGTGATTGCGGTGTCCATCTCGTACAACGGCCATTTGGTCGTGCCGTCACGCGAGCGCAGGGGGCACACCCATACCGGCGAGATTCCGATCTCGGCGTGGAAGAAGTCCAGGAACTCGGCCAGTCGATCAACTGGAACCTCGATGTCCTGAACGATCTCTTCCTTGGGTGGCTTGCCGCGGAGCTTCAGCTGCCTATCGCTGAGTTTGTACTTTCGATCCGCAGCGATGATCTTCCAGTAGATGTCCGAGCGCAGTTTCGACTTGGGCCACATCCGGCGAATCAGCGGCTTCTGCGCGCCAAATGCACGCGAGCACCAGAACCAGTCCGTGTCCCATCGCCAGATGTAGTCGCGCACGCTGAGCACGTCTGCAGAACGCTGCCTGATTGATTCGTAGTAGATGTCCATGCCCGTGTAATCGCTGGGACGCGAGTAGCCCGCGGGCAGAGTGTTCGTCCACCGGCCGAGCGTGAGGTACTGCTCATCTGACGAGAAGACCGTTCCGTCGAGGAAGTCCACATGCTTGCCATCGTGGCTCTGGCTGCTGGTGATTTCAGAGATCGCCAGAGCGAGTTCCTTCGCCGAGTCGTAGCGGATGTGCTCAAGTGCAACGTAGTCCTGAACCGGTGCGAGTTCGATCTTCAAACGAAGTGCGTAGCCGAGTGATCCGTAGGAGTTCGGAAAGGACAAGTAGAGCTCTCGGTTCGGATCATCGGGTTGCGAAGTTACGGTGACGATTTTGCCATCGCCGGTCAGGATGTCCATCTCAAGCACCGACTCGTGCGGCAGACCCTCACGAAACGATGACGATTCAATTCCGAGACCTGTCACTGCTCCGCCGAGCGTGATGGTCTTCAGCTGCGGGACCACCAGTGGCATGAGGCCATGAGGCAAGGTCGCATCAACGAGGTGCTCGTAAGTCGTCATGCCCAACACGTCGGCGGTGCGGTTCACCGGGTCGACGCCAAGGACGCCATCGAAGGCAGCGACATCCAGACCTGGGGTAGTGACCTCTGTGCGGGTCCGGAACAGATTGGAGGTCTTCTTGGCCAAACGCACCGGGCTCCCGATCGGAATCGCGGCGTACTGCTGGGTGAGCCGTCGGACCAGCTGCTGGTATCGCGCATCAGCGCTTGCCTGAACCATGTGCGCCAGCTTAGAGCTTTGGGCGGGTTTACCAATAGGTGAATGGCGAAGCGGATCGCGACCCACCAAGTGATCTAGCCTGTTGCTCACAGCAGAGCCACCTCCTACCTAGCGGGATTGGAAATTCTTGTGACCCGATGGCTACTAACCGGTGGTGCGGGCTATATCGGGTCTCACGTTGCTACGGAGCTGCTTGCGAGCGGACGTGGAGTCGTTGTGGTTGACGATCTGTCTACCGGCTACGTCGCCCGGATCCCTGCTGGAACGACATTCGTCGAGGGAAGCGTCCAGGACGCCGACCTGCTCACGAGGGTGATGCAGCAGTCCGACATTGATGGAGTCGTGCACCTCGCAGCAAAGAAGGCTGTGGGTGAATCGGTCGAACGTCCACTTCACTACTACCGGGAGAACGTGGACGGCGTTCTCTGCGTGCTCACAGCGATGAATGCTGCCGGAGTCGACAAGATCGTCTACTCGTCGTCGGCCGCTGCCTATGGCGAACCTGCCGTCGGGGAGGTCTCAGAGACTGAGCC
>DMNR01000244.1:0-2890 GCA_003452655.1 Actinomycetota bacterium
GACCGCGATGGTGGCAACGAGTGTCGTGCTGATCCAATCGCTGACCTACCCGAACCCCGAACAGCTTGCGTTTGCACGCTGGATAGATGTGCTCATCGGGTGCGTCGTCGGAACAGTCTTCGCATTCCTCATTCCGCTATGGAAGCGTGAAGCTTTGGCCGCGAATAGCGCGAGCTACGCCGATCTTGTCGCCAACTGGATTCACGCAATCGGCGATGCAATTCGTGCCGATCCTGAAGAACGGCCGAACAAGCTTGCACAGGTCCGAATGGCTGGCACCCGAGCGCGTGACGGTCGACAGGTTGCAATCACAACCTTCAACACGGCAATGCTTGAACCTCCGACAGATCAACTCGATACCGGCGCGGTAGGAGTCGTGTTGAGTTGGATCAGGCGGGCAAGCGATGCAGCGATCGCGGCGGAGACAATCCTGCGCCACGATTGGCCAACTGGCGCCATCGCCTCGGAGTTGGCCGATGCAACCGAGGCTGATCTGCGTCAAGCTGCCGTCGTGATGCGCTCAGACGACTACAGTCCAGAACTTGACGAGCAACTATCGCGACCAACCGCATTGGCCCGCAAAGCGATCGACCAACCCACGGGAGACCGAGTGGCAGCGCTTATGGCCCGAGCCGAGGTCTCTGCGTCAGCTGCGCTGCGGGCGAGTCATCAGGTGGTGATCGAATCATGACAACCAAGGATCAGCCGGTCGGGCGCTTCGCGGTGCTGGCTCGAGCCGTGCGATCGGGGCAGCCATCGACCTCGAGCTGGCCTTCAGCACTCCGACGAGGTCTGCTCGTCGCCGTCATCGTTGCCGTTGGTGCAGCAGTTGGAGAATTCGCCACCGCAGCCACAATCGCGATTGGTGCACTCAATCTGGGCCTTGTTGATGCCGCCGTCCCGCGAAGGGAGCTTTCGAGGGCTCTTGTCGTTGTCAGCGCAATTACCGCCTTAATTGCGTTCCTCGCCGCAGGAGTCGCCGGAACATGGTGGGCGGCTCCCATGCTCATGGTGCTGGCATACATCACAGGAGCAATCGGCAGCGCCGGCCTTTTGGCGTTCAACTCGACATTCATGGCACTGGTAACCGGCGTCATCTTCACAAACGATCCCGGAAATTGGCGGAACGCGGCCTGGCTTGGAGTCCTTGTCTTGATCGGTTCGGCGATGCAATCCATCAGCGGACTGATCGCGTGGCGGTATGAACGGGAGGCATCCCTACGCAGGAGCATGGTCAACCTCGTGACCGAGCTTCGCCAACTAGTGGAGACGGATAAGGAGATCTCTCATCATCATTTCCTAGCTGCCAGTGCCCAGATGAAGGCCGAGCAGATGATCGACGCGGCAGGCTTGAGCCCTAACCGCGACCATCTCTACCGCTCGCTGCTGCAGCAACTCAGTTGGACCCGAGTGTGCGTCGCAAACTGGATTGGCGCAGACCACCCAACTCAAGAACAGCGCAACTACGTCATTGCCACATTGATGGCCGTCGACAGCAAGATCCGCAAACGCCCGGTACAGTTCGGGGCCACTGCCGACGTCCTTCAGCCGCCGAATCCTGGTCCCGATGGAGTGTGGAATAGCGTCGTCGAGCAGCTTGGGAAACTCTGCGTCACGGCGCAGAGATTCCATGAACGACTCTCCGTCCGAAGTGCGGGCGACCTCGAAGCTCTCGGAAACAAACCCACGCAGACGAGTGTTGAATCGTGTCGCAAGGCCTCCGCACGCGATCGCCGCGCAAACATCATGACTCTGCTTCGGCCAGGATCTCCCGGGTTCCGCCATGCGACTCGCCTCGCGGTCGCCGTCGGCTTCGCCGAGGCAATCACCCTCATATTTTCCATCGACCGTGGCTACTGGATTGTCCTGACAGTCGTGATGGTCGTCAAGCCCGACTTCAGTACCACCCTCGTTCGAGGTGTCCTTCGGATCATCGGAACTGCCGCAGCGGTTCTGGTCGCCGGCAGCGTGCTGAGCGTCACAGGCAACCCACAGTGGTTGATGGTCATGCTCGTCGTGGTCTTCGCACCGCTGACGATGCGCTGGATGAGCGCGAACTACGCGTTCACGTCCTTTGCGATGGGAAGTACCGTCCTCGTATTGATCGAAGCAGGCGAACCCAGCGGATCACCAATCACACTACGACTCGTGAACACCTTGCTCGGCGCGGCAATCGCGATCGCTGCCTACGCTCTTTGGCCTCGGTGGACGGGGGATGGTTTGCGATCCATGCTCTCGACCACTCTCCGCACGCAACAGCAGTGGACCGACCTCGTGCTGCGCGGACTTGCCGGAGGACCCTACTCATCGGCTGACACGCGTGCTGCCGGCAATGCCGCCCGCGACGCGATGCTCACAGCTCGGCCTGCCGTTGACGCAGCGATCATTGAACCCCATCGGGCTGAATGCGACACGGCCGCCGCGAGCGGCATTCTCGACGGCGTCGAACGCGCAGCAATGGCGACACTTTCCATCGAAGTCCACCTGCATCAGATGCAGCGAGACTCCGCCGAGCAGGGGGATCTCGTCCATGTGGACATGGCGACCAGAGTCGCCGAGCACTTTGATGCTGACCTCACTGCGGCACAGCGTGAGATCGCCCGCGACCGCGACTCCACGGACGAATCACCGAGCCAAAGCGCCGTTTTGGTAGCGACCAATCGAACGGAAGCGGGACCGAGTGAGACCCCTTGTCCCGAACCGGCAACCTCCCAGGCGATTGAACGCCTCCTTGCCGCAGCGGACGCGACGGCTCTGGCCGCCCGCAGCGCGTAGGAACGGTTCCTGGCTCGGGAGTCGTTGACGGGGAAAGAATCCTCAAATTGTGCTTGTGGGTAAAGGGGTTTTGGGGTTTCCGGGGTGGTTCCATCCGATAGTATTCGTACACACG
>DMNR01000244.1:2907-8021 GCA_003452655.1 Actinomycetota bacterium
ACGATTCGGGCGGTGGCGATTCACTACCTGAAGGAGGTGCCAGTCGTGACTGTTCACCATGAACTGGCTGCCGGGCAGGTCGTGGCTGGGTTGTCGCTGGCCGACCTCGATGCTGTGGTTGACGGCCTACTTGCCGGGGTGGCCGCATTGTCAGGGTCGCAGGCCTCGGCCCGGTTAGCCGACGTGTCACGCTCGGCGGCGAAACTGTCGGCCTACCGGGTGGCGCTGGTCGCGAAGATCCAGGCCAGCCAGGTATGGCGAGACAACGACCCGAACGCGACCCCCGCCTCGTTCCTACGCGGCGAACTCGCCCTCGATCACAGCGAAGCCAAAGCTGACCTGCGGGCAGCAGAATCGTGTGAACGATTCCCCGAACTAGCC
The DNA here is from genome assembly GCA_003452655.1 of Actinomycetota bacterium. Taxonomy (GTDB): domain Bacteria; phylum Actinomycetota; class Actinomycetes; order S36-B12; family UBA10799; genus UBA10799. The sequence goes on from DMNR01000244.1 coordinate 3,289, forward strand.
CAAGCCTGCCGCGACGGTCGGGTAGCGCGAGACAAAATGGATGCAATCTTGCGGGTCGGGCTACGCACCACCCAACGAGAACGGGCCCTGCCACGGTTCCTGAACATCTTCATCGACCTCGCCGCATCAGCACCCATGTCCGCGCTCCGCAAAGCGTTGGACCTGTGGGCCGACCAAATCGACCCCATCACCACCGCCACCGACGAGAACGCCGCCCACCAACGCCGAGAACTACACGTCGTGCAACTCGGTGACGGAGTAAAACTCGACGGCTTCTTCGGCAAAACCCAAGGCATGCACATCATGGCCGCACTCAACGGCGCCCTGGACAAACAATGGCGCGACACCACCGCCAAGACCGGCAGCAGCGGTAACGGTAATAGTGAGGTCAGCGGTGACGGCAGTGTTGTGCAGGTGCAACGAGTTGCCGGGTCCACCGCCCGTCAACGCGCAGACGCTTTCATCGACGCCATCATCACGCCCATCTTGGCCCACAATCTTCTACCCACCGCCGGTGGAGCACCAGCCACAATCTGCGTCACGATCCCACTCGAACGCCTCCAAAATCCTCACCAGGGCGCAGACCCCGAAGGCGTCGCTGCATCAATCACTTCCGGGACCTTGCGACTGGGCTCAGCAACACTACGGGCCACCAACGGTCCCGGCGACACCATCATCAGCACCCACACGGCCACCGAACTATCCTGCGACGCCACCGTGCAACGCGTCGTCCTCTCCCCCGCCGGCAAACCCCTGGACATCGGCCGCAAGACTCGGGTCATCCCCGAACACATCCGCACCGCGCTCATCATCCGAGACGACGGCTGCATCTTCCCCGGCTGCGAAAAACCACCCGCCTGGACCCACTCACACCACATCCACCACTGGTCCCAAGGCGGACCAACCAGCCTGAACAACCTGGCCCTCCTCTGCCCACGCCACCACCACAAAATCCACACCAACAACATCCCCATCACCCTCAGCGCCGACGGCAAACCACAAGTCCACACACAACACCGAACTCCAGACAGAAAATGACACCACCAAACACGACCAGCCGAAACCGGTACCTCAACGCCCAAGTGCGCCAGTGGCTCCGGATTTCGCCACTGGGGCCAGATTTCACCACCTCGACCAGCAGCGGGATCTTCATCGAGCGTTGGAGGCGCAACATGGCAACAATGGCCCAATGACCAACCCGAAGTCGAAGTACCCGCCGATTGCTGACCATGGCCTCATTGGAGACCTCCAAACCGCTGCCCTGGTCAGCCTGAACGGAAATATCGACTGGTTCTGTTCGCCTCGATTCGATTCACCCTCGGTGTTCGCGTCGCTGTTGGATGCCGAGAAGGGTGGTCATTTCCAACTCACGTGTACTGACAAGAACGCGGTCATCAAGCAGCTCTACTTCGTCGATACGGCGATTCTGATCACGCGTTACCTGACCAGCGAAGGAGTCGGCGAAGTCATCGACTTCATGCCGATCGACAATCCTGAGGAGGCGAGCAATACCCACGTCATCGTGCGGATCGCGCGGGTTGTCCGAGGTTCAGTGACGTTCAAGATGGAATGTGCACCACGCTTCGACTACGGGCGAATCGAGCATCAGCTTGAACTGCAGGATCACCACGCGTTGTTCACCTCGCCGAACCTTGAGATGTCCTTGCACACCCAGCAGATCCTCGATCACTCCAAGGGTAAGCACATCAGCGGTGGCGACGCCCACCAGCAGTTCACCTTGCATGCGGGCGAGACCTCTGGCTGCATCCTGACGACCGGTCCCGTGGGATCGACGGCAGGAGCGCTTTCGGTTGGTCGAGTGGTCAGCCATCTGGAAGACACGATCCGATTCTGGCGGGATTGGGTCGCCAAGAGCACCTACCGCGGTCGCTGGCGGGCAACGGTCATTCGTTCTGCGGTGACTCTAAAACTGCTGACTTACGCTCCGACCGGCGCACTGGTAGCCGCGCCAACCGCAGGCCTGCCCGAGCAGGTGGGCGGCGAACGAAACTGGGACTATCGCTACACCTGGGTTCGTGATGGGTCATTCTCCGTCAGCGCTCTGATGGAGCTCGGCTACAACGACGAAGCTGCGGCATTCCTCAAGTGGCTCAGCCAACGTGTAACAGAATGTGTGCTGAACAAGGAAGCGCCGCTGAAGCTCATGTATCGGATTGATGGCTCATCCGACCTGAACGAAGAAGAGCTGACGCACTTCGAGGGCTACGAAGGCTCCTCCCCCGTTCGGATTGGGAACGGGGCGGCCGAGCAACTTCAGCTCGACATTTACGGCGAGGCAGTAGACGCGATTTACCAACTTGTCCTCCAGGGCCGTTCGATGTACTACGACACCTGGCAGAGCATGGTCGCCATCCTCGACTGGCTGACTGAAAACTGGGACCGCCCGGATGAAGGTATCTGGGAGACCCGTGGAGGCCAGAAAGACTTCGTCTATTCGCGCTTGATGTGTTGGGTGGCATTCGACAGGGCAGTGCGAATCGCCCGCGACAAGGGGCTGCCTGGCCCGATCGCCAAGTGGCGCGAATGCCGCGACGAGATCTACCAACAGATCATGGATCGTGGATTCCACGATGACCTAAAGGCATTCGTCCAGCACTACGACACTGATGTCCTCGATGCCAGTGTCTTAAAGATGCCGCTGACCGGATTCATCTCACCGAAGGATCCGCGTTGGCTCTCGACGCTGGATGCCATCAACGAGAACATCGTGTCGGACTCCCTGGTATTCCGCTACAACCCGTCGGCTTCCCCAGACGGCCTCGACGGTGACGAAGGGACATTCTCGCTGTGCACCTTCTGGTACGTCGATGCACTTGCTAAGGCCGATCGGCTAGCCGAGGCACGCATCGTGTTCGAGCAGATGCTGACGTACTCCAACCACCTTGGGCTGTACTCCGAGGAAATTGGGTTTACCGGGGAGCAACTCGGAAACTTCCCCCAGGCCTTTACTCACCTGGCCCTGATCAGTGCTGCAGTCACGCTCGACCGAGCCCTCGACGAGAATCCGGTCGCCTACGAGTCAGTGATCGGGTTGTTCGGACGTCAACACCACACGTAGATGCATGGCGAGCGAACTGCTTGCGCATTTACGAGCTGGGGGCCAGACTCGTGGAATGAGCCCCTCGCCCGAGTCAGACGTCGATTTCCAGTCGGTTCCACCTGCCGATGAGACGGCGGTGCTCGATCAGGCATTCAGTGCCCTGCGTAGCGGGACCGAACTGCCTCAGACCTACCTGCCCCCTGCGATGGCCGGACACAGGCCGCCCTGGATTCGTGGAGTCGCGCTCGTCTTGGTCGCGATGTTCCTGGCCGCGACTGCGGCCGGTGTCTGCCTCACCTACGGCCCACCGAGTTTCGGCCTCTAACCGGAAGACTTACGGTTCTTCCGCCGCGGCCACAGGTTTGCGACCCGCAGCTCGCTGGGCCACTGCGCATTGATGATCGCCCCGAGCACCACGATATAGATTGCCGTGTAGACACCGATCAGGCCACTGACAGCTCCGGCAGCAACGCCATACACCGCCGAATCATTGCCAAACTGTGCGAATACCCAACTGAGCAACGTCACCAGCAGCACCAGCGCAATCGTTGCCGATACTGCGCCCGGCAGCAGCGCGAAGATGCCAGTCCGTCGTGACACTCCATACCGATACAGCAGCGCGATGAAGCCACCTACCACCAACAGTGTCAGTGGTACGTAGATGAATACAGCGACTAAGGCTTTAGCCCAACCAGGGAGGTTGGCATCGATCGCCCCGATCTCTGATGACGCAAGAGCGATCACGCCAATCGCGAATACGGTTGCCAGGCCGGCAACGACACCTCGGTACCGCGCCGTCACGTAGGTCTGCGGTCCCAGTCCGTAGGACAACCGGATCGCCCGCAGCAGGTTGTAGGTGCCGTTTGAGACTGCCCACAATGAGAACGCCAGGGACACGATGAGGCCTAGCGACAGGCTGCCGGTCGGTGATGCCGACAGTGCAGCGATCTGGCGTGAGATGGCCGCTCCAATCGAACCTTGGCGCTGCGAGCCCAGGTCGTCGAGTGCATTCGCCAGGTCCTGCTGATCGACAACCAGGCCGAATATCGTGATGACGGCAGTGATGGTTGGGAATATCGCGATGACCAACCAGAACGCTGCCCCTGCCGCGGCGAGGCTCGCACGCGTTTCACCCTGGCTCTTGATCACGTTACGGACCAGTTGCACAAACGCGGCCGTTCGTGGCCGGGGCTCCAGCCAACCCTCAAAGCGGCCATAAGCATCGTGGGCATGAGTCACCGCTCGCTGACTCTTCGCCGCGATGGCTGCTGGCAGTCGTGCCACTACAGCTCAGCCTCGGCCATCACGAAGTGACCGTACCGCGTAAATCCGCCCGAGCGTGGCGCCAACCGAAGCGCCCAATAGCCCCCCAAGGATCACGTCACTCGGATAGTGAACTCCTGTGTGAACCCGTGAGTAGCCCACAGCTCCAGCAAGAACGAACGGCGCCACCGATGCGCGTGGCCACACAACGGCAACTGCTGATGCGAAGGCGAACGCCGCAGCCGTGTGTCCAGAGGGAAACGAATCCGAGGTTGGCATCGGAACGTGGTGTGACGTCAACGGCGAATTGTCTCGGTGCTCATCGGCGCGGACGGGTCGGTCACGCTTCGCCAAGGGCTTGACGACCAGATTCGCAATCACCGACGTCGCACCTGCTGCGGCGATACCG
>DMNR01000070.1:0-627 GCA_003452655.1 Actinomycetota bacterium
CCTCTCGACGTTCGCGAGATCCTGATCGAGATGGGCCGGATCGGTAATCTCCTGAAAGGACTTGGTGACCAGCGTTGACTGTGCGTATCCGAGCATGCGACAGAATGATTCATTCACTTCCATGAATGATCCATCGAGGCTTACGAGCGCCATTCCGATGGGCGCGTTGTTCATGGCCAGGCTAAAACGCTGATCGGCAGCGAGCAGTTCCTCAGTAGCGACCTTGCGCTCTGTGGCATCTTCGATCTGGATCCAGATTCCATCTCCGAGCCCAGGACCGGTTCGCAAGGACAGGTAGACCCGAATCCATGCCAGCGAGCCATCGGGGCGTTGGAGGCACGCATCAAATGTGTCTCTGGCCGACTCCGGATTCGCCACGAATCCAGCCATCCGAGGTGCCAGCGTCGTGTCAGCCGATGCGGCAAACGAACGGAGCCTGGCTCCCATCAACACATCGGGCGTGCGACCGACGATGTCACAGAAATGAGGATTGACCCTCGTCAGGACACCATCAAAGTCCGCGGCGGCCAGACCAAGTTGCGATCGTTCGAACATCGAGTCGAGTTCGACCTTGCTGGCACTCAGTTGTGCGGCGAGTTCGTCACGTTCCAGCACCAGCGCAATACG
>DMNR01000070.1:742-4192 GCA_003452655.1 Actinomycetota bacterium
TGCGCGAACAGCACCACCTGGAAGATCGCGCAGATTGATGACTTGCCCACTTTGGGCAACTTGCCCTGAGTTACCGACCCCGACTTTGACTGAGCGTCGGGCAATGATCTCGCGAAACACTTCGCTGGCCTCAGGGTCTCGGTGAGCGAATGCCATCGGCTTGAGGACAGTGCCAGATTCGTCAATCAGTGCCACAACGCAGGTGTCCCCGAGCTCCTCGGACAGGTGCTTCACCACTGCGTCAGCGACGCAACCAAAGCCGGGAAGACGCGTAGCGTCTCCCGCACGGGGTGAGTGACCCAGTGAAAGTATTTGTTGGTTTATCTCGCCCACAGATGTCCACCCAGACACGGCGTACCAAACCGGCACGCAAACGATCAACGACCTCCTGTGACCACTGTCACACAGGTCAAGAAGATTGTCACTACTCAGAGTGAGAACTTCTGCGAAAACGGGTACGGATTAGGCCAATCCTTGACTATCCGTGGGCGGAACAACTATCCGTGGGCGGACCCGAAGAGGCTCGTGACCGACCCGTCAGTGAATACCTCATTGATAGCTTTCGCGATCAATGGTGCGATCGATAGAATCGTGAGTTTGTCGCTGCGACGTTCACTGGGGATGGGCAGCGTGTCAGTCACGACAACCTCAGTGATGCGCGAGTTCTTGATACGTTCGGTAGCCGGATCGCTCAGGACGCCGTGAGTGGCGAGCACGATGACTTCTTCCGCACCCTGATCGAACAGTGTGTCCGCGGCCTTGGTGATAGTCCCGCCGGTATCGATCATGTCGTCCACGAGTACGCAGACCCGACCTTGGACGTCACCAACGACCTCGAAGACCTTGACCTCATTGGCGATGTCGGGGTCGCGTCGTTTGTGAATGATGGCCAGCGGTGCGTTCAGCACGTCGGTCCAGCGCTCGGCAACGCGTACGCGCCCAGCATCCGGCGAGACCACAGTGATGCGTTCGCGGTCGACGCGATTCTGAATGTATTCAGCAAGGATCGGGAGGGCAAAGAGGTGGTCCACAGGTCCATCAAAGAAGCCCTGAATCTGCGACGTGTGCAGATCGACGGCCATCAAGCGATCAGCACCCGCGGTCTTGAAGAGGTCAGCCATGAGGCGTGCGGTGATGGGCTCGCGACCCCGGTGCTTCTTGTCCTGCCGTGCATAGCCGTAGAACGGGGTGACGACGGTGATCCGCTCTGCTGACGCCCGCTTCAAAGCGTCCACCATGATCAGCTGCTCCATGATCGCGGTATTGATGTTGTCGCAGTGACTCTGGATCACGAATGCATCGCAACCTCGCACGCTTTCGTGAAAACGAACGAAGATCTCGCCGTTCGCAAAGTCATAGGCGCTCATCGGCGTCAGCTCGGTTCCGAGCTGTGTCGCAACCGAGTGGGCGAGTTCGGTGTTGCCGCGGCCACCAAAGACCATCAGGCGGCTTTCAGGTGTGCGAATGACTGCGTTCACGTTGCCTAGTGTCTCCCGTCGGGTGCCGTTGAAAGGATCGGGGGTGGATTAATCAGTCGACTCTGAGCTCGCCGTGGCGTCCGCCGAGGACGTCCCTGGGCGCTTGCGCGCAACCCATCCCTCTACGTTCACCTGCCGCTCTCTGCCGATCCCGATCGCGCCCGCAGGCACGTCCTGCGTGATGACAGAACCCGCCGCCGTGTACGCACCATCACCGATCACCACAGGCGCAACCAAGATCGAATCGCTTCCCACCCGAACGTGATCACCAACCACAGTTGGGTGCTTTCGCTCCCCGTCGTAGTTGGCAAAGATGGTCGCGGCACCAATGTTCGAGCCCTCACCGATGGTCGCGTCACCCACGTAGGACAAGTGCGGAACCTTGCTGTCTGCGCCAATGGTTGACTTCTTCACTTCCACGAATGCGCCGACCTTGCCGCGTTCTCCGAGCTGCGTGCCCGGACGCAGGAATGTGAATGGACCAACCGTCGCGTCAGCATCAATCACAGCGCCGTCGCAGTGACTGCGCAGGACTCGCGCCCCTGCGCAGACTTGGGTTGCGATCAGCGTGGTGTCTGGCCCGATGACTGCACCGCTGCCAACGGAACTGCGCGCATCAACCGCAGTGTTGCGCTCGATCACAGCATCTGCGGCTAGCACGGCCCCAGGCTCAATCCACGCCGACGACGGATCGACGATGGTGACTCCAGCGAGCATGTGTTCGTTATTGATCCGATCGCGCAGTAGAGCGGTGGCCGCTGCCAATTGCGCTCGATTGTTGATGCCGTGCATTTCATCGGGATCTTCAGCTTTGTGAGCGCTTACTGCTCGGCCATCTGAGCGAGCGATGGCGAGCACGTCGGTCAGGTACTCCTCGCCCTGGGAATTGTCTGTGGTCAGGCGAGCGAGCGCGTCGACGAGCGTGTCCGGATTGAAGGCAAACATCCCGCTGTTGATTTCCTTGATTTGCCGCTGCTCCTCAGTGGCGTCCTTCTGTTCAACAATCGCAAGGACAGCGCCGTCGGCATCGCGCACAATCCGGCCGTATCCAAAGGCGTCAGCGAGGTCAGCCGTCAACACCGTCACACTGGCGTGCGTGTCGACGTGGGTCTGGACAAGATCGGCCAGCGTCTCCGGGGTGAGAAGTGGGGTGTCACCGGCCACGACCATGACTGGTTCGTCACCCAGACTGACACCGTCGGCCGCCAAAGCGTCCAGCGCGCAGCGCACCGCATGCCCAGTGCCATTTTGCTGATCCTGTACCGCCGTGAGGACCCCTGGGAAATCTCGATGGAGGTAGTCAACGACCTGCTCCCGTTGATGACCGACGACGACCACAACATGGCGAGGATTCGTCGCCATGACTGCCGTCAGCACGTGACCGAGCAGCGGTCGACCGAGAATGGGATGCAGAACCTTCGCCACGTCCGATTTCATTCGAGTGCCCGCGCCAGCGGCGAGGACAACGACGAGACCGGGCCGAATATCGCTATCAGTTGAGTCTGCATTCACGGGCCCGAGGATAGCCAGGAATGCACGATGCCCATGCCGATTTCGCTGCACTCGCGGGCATTGTTGGCTCCCCGCCGAGGACTCGAACCTCGAATAACGGCTCCAAAGGCCGCTGTGTTGCCGATTACACCAACGGGGAAAGCGACGCCATCTTAGAAGCATGGCGAACCCACTTAGCAACACGCACCAAGGAACCGGGCCTCGAGGCAGTGCACACTATGACTTTGTGACCACTTCTGCGGACGACGTAACCAACGAAATCGACGAGACTCCAAGTCCCAAACCACGGGTACGCATGTCCGGTTCGCAACGCCGGGAGCAACTTGTTGCAGTCGGCCGCAAGCTGTTCGCGGCAAAAGGTTACGAAGCTGTCAGCGTCGAGGAGATCGCAGCAAAGGCCGAAGTCTCCAAACCTGTCGTCTACGAACACTTCGGGGGCAAGGAGGGCTTGTATGCCGTC
>DMNR01000070.1:4388-4686 GCA_003452655.1 Actinomycetota bacterium
TTCCGCATCCTGGTTCGCGACTCGCCGCCGGGAACTGTGCCGGGCAGCTTCGCAAGCACGATCCAGGACATCGCCGAGAAGGTTGAGGGCAAGCTTGCCTCGGAATTTGGTTCGCGCGGCTACTCCAAGAAGCTTGCACCGATGTACGCGCAAATGCTGGTTGGCATGGTCAGCCTGACTGGCCAGTGGTGGGTTGACGTACGCAAGCCCAAGAAGGAAGAAGTCGCCGCTCACCTGGTCAACCTATGTTGGAACGGGCTTTCGCGCCTCGACCCGAAGCCCGCACCGATTCAGGCGT
>DMNR01000255.1:0-549 GCA_003452655.1 Actinomycetota bacterium
ACGCCGTCCTTGCCGACCTTGTCGAACGCGTCGGCGATAAGCCCGCCGATGACGGCATCTTGGGAAGAAACAGTTGCGACCTGGGCGATCTCGTCCTTACCCGCAACCTCACGCGCGTCTTCGAGCAGTTGCGCGTTCACGGCTGCCACGGCGGCATTGATCCCGCGCTTGATGTCCATCGGGGCTCCACCGGCAGTGACAACCTTCAGGCCCTCGTGGACCATCGCCTGCGCGAGCACTGTCGCGGTTGTGGTTCCGTCCCCCGCTACGTCATTGGTCTTGGTGGCAACCTCTTTGGCCAGTTGGGCGCCGAGGTTCTCGTATGGATCCTCAAGCTCGATCTCGCGGGCAATCGTGACGCCATCGTTGGTGATCGTCGGCGATCCCCACTTCTTGTCAATCACGACGTTGCGACCCTTGGGCCCAAGCGTCACCTTGACTGCGTCAGCGAGTGCGTCGACGCCCCGCTCAAGCGAGTGGCGCGCATCTTCATCAAATTCCAGAATCTTTGCCATGTGGTTCTACATCCTTCAGTTGGCTGGAGCGACG
>DMNR01000255.1:668-9177 GCA_003452655.1 Actinomycetota bacterium
AGTTACTTCTCGACGATCGCGAGAACGTCGCGAGCCGAGAGGATCAAGTACTCCTCGCCGTTGTACTTGATTTCGGTGCCTCCGTATTTGGAGTAAACGACTACGTCGTCAACGCTGATGTCGAGCGGAATGCGCTTTTCACCCTCGTCGTCGAAACGACCTGGTCCGACAGCCAGGACCTTGCCCTCTTGGGGCTTCTCCTTGGCGGTGTCGGGAATCACTAGGCCAGACGCAGTCGTCTGCTCAGCGTCCAACGGCTGCACGAGAATGCGGTCCTCGAGCGGTTTGATTGAGACGGACACGTTGCGTAAACCTCCCCTTGCGGGATCTGGTGGTTAACGGACTGTTTTATTTGTTGTTCCTCGCCGATGGGCGTCGTCGCGGTGCCGCCGTACTTTGAGGATCAGCACTCACACGAGGCGAGTGCTAACGCCAGTATGCGCTAACAGTTAGCACTCAGTCAAGGAGAGTGCTAGGCGGGTCGCAATCGCCGCCTACTCTCCGCGCTGTGGAAGGTAGTCCTGGAGCGCAGCAACCTTGAAACCCTGCTGCTGGATGTCTTTGAGCGCCCGCGGCAGATGCTTGTAAAGATCAGGACGCCAATGCGTCAAGATGATGTCGCCCGACTTGAGCTTGTCTCCCTGGGCATAGCGGATGTACGCCTTGGGTAGGGACGCGTTCCACATGACGATGTAGTCCATTCCGCATGCCTTCGCGGCCTCTTGGGTGACTTTGTTGAACTCCCCATAAGGCGGCCGGAACATCCACGGTTTTGCCCCAAACCATTCGGTGTAGCTCGCGGCCGGCTCACAGATCTGCTTGCGTTGCCCTTCTGCACTGAGCCCGGGCATCTGGGGGTGGGAGATCGTGTGGTCCTGGACCTTCTGTCCAGTCATCTCACTGATCTGTTTGTAGTAGTCCTTGCTCCCTGAGATCTCACTCTTCGTCAGAAACGGGGTAACCGGAATCCCGGTCTTGCGAATGATGTCCATCACCTTCGGATCTGCACTCGCCCCGTCATCGATCGTGATGAAAACGACCTTGTCCTCGGTCTTGATCGAGCGGACAACGGGTGGCAGACCATCAGACTCCGCGGGCGGATTGACCTCGCCCGGCGCTTCAGCGCGCAACTCGTTGCCTAACGAGGCAACGTCCACCTTCTTGGATGCCTTGGACGGACTCGCCGTATCGGCTACCTCATCACTCGTGGCAACGCTCGCGCCACAACCCGCAAGCAGAAAAGCTCCGGCGCCCATGAGGGCGATTACCCGCGTCGAAACTGAGATCACGGAACAAAGGGTACGCCGAGACTTGGGCATCCATGGTGAGCGCACCGCTGATCAAACAATCAGCGCGGCCAATGTTCAGATCCTGGCTGGATCGACGGTGACCTGTTCGACGGGCAACGATGACTGCGCGCGGAACGCCAAGCCAGTAGGCGCAACGTCAGCGGAAACCATTGCTGAGCCAAGTGCGGCAACCATGGCACCGTTATCCGTACACAGACCGGGCCGAGGCACTCGCAGGGAAATCCCTGCCGCCTCACCGCGGCTGGCAGCCATCTGCCGAAGCCGCGAGTTTGCCGCGACCCCTCCGCCAATCATGAGGTGTTCTACCCCGAATTCAGCGCACGCGTCGAGGGACTTCGTCACGAGGACGTCGACCACCGCTTCTTGAAAAGCGGCCGCGACATCGGCAACTGGGACCGGCTCACCGGAAGCCGCGCGCGCCTCAATCCACCGGGCAACAGCTGTCTTGAGCCCGCTGAAAGAGAAGTCGAACCGATGTTCGGCCATGTCGCGCGCGCCCGTGAGACCCCGGGGAAAATCGATTGTGATCTTGCCGTCGGCAGCGACCCGGTCGATCTGTGGCCCGCCTGGGAACGGCAGGCCGAGCACGCGCGCCACCTTGTCGAATGCCTCCCCTGCTGCATCGTCCAATGTCATCCCGAGCGGGCGGATGTCCGTTGCGACATCAGCGACCAGCAGCAGACTCGTGTGCCCACCGGAGACCAGCAGCGCAATGCTCGGCTCGGGTAGCGGACCGTGTTCTAGCTGATCGACTGCCACATGAGCAGCGAGATGGTTCACCGCATAGAGCGGCTTATCGAGCGCCCAGGAAAGTGCTTGGGCACTTGAGGTTCCCACCAGCAGCGCACCAACTAACCCCGGACCGCCGGTCACAGCCAGCGCATCGATGTCCGAAAGGGCCACCCCGGCTTCTTGACATGCACGAGCAAGCGTCGGCGTCATTGCCTCCAGATGAGCGCGGCTGGCAATCTCTGGAACGACGCCCCCGAAGCGGGCGTGTTCCTCGACGCTTGAGGCCACCACATCGGCAAGCAGTGTTCGTCCGCGGACGATGCCAACACCCGTCTCATCGCATGAGGTTTCAATGCCCAACACCAACGGTTCACTCGTCGCCGCCTGACTCGTCATAACGCCTCCGCAAGATCAAGCTCCAGCACGAGCGCTGACTCACCGCCGGGATAGTAGCCAGGGCGTGTGCCTAACCCGGTGAAACCAACCGATTGATACAGCTCAATCGCAGGACCGTTGTCGGCCTTAACTTCAAGCAGACACCTGCTGGCACCACGACGTTTCGCATCCTCAAGCACCGTGGCCAACAACGTGCGTCCAAGTCCAGTGCGCCGCGCGGCAGTTTCTACCGCGAGCGTCTGCAAGTGCGCGTCGGAATCGATGTAGGCCATTCCGGCGTAACCGCCGAGGATCTCTCGGTACTCCGCTGCGACGTAGAGCGCGTCCTTTGGCACTCGAGCCAACTCACTCCACAACGTTTCCGCGCTCCACGGGTCATACGGAAACGCCGACGCGTCAATGTCCACCGCTGCCGGAATATCTTGCCAATGCATCGGTCGAAGCAACCAATCGGGCTTGGGTGCCTGTGGGTCACGGGTCGCACTCATGACGGCACCACAACGTGGGCCGCGGGCACGGCGTCCGGGCGGCGAAGATAGAGCGGGATCGGTGCAAAGAGTCGCTGGTTCTCGTCGAAAGGGGCTGCCGCGCCGGAATCGTGGTCGGCAAGTTCCGGNNACGAGCCATTGCGCCGACGGGTGAGCTGGGGGCAGAACAGTAAGACCTGCGGCAGCAACGAGCTCCGGGTAACGTTCGAGCCCATTCCCCACCCAGGTTAGGTCGGCGTGGCCGTCAAGTAACTGTGTTGGCTTGGCTACAGCTGGCCCCTCGCACCGACTACCGGACGCTCCATAGCGGGCCCAGTACACCTCGCGGCGCCGGGCGTCCGTGGCGACGACGAAATCGCGACCATTCGCGTGGCTCCCCGACGCCACGAACTCAGCAGCAATCGCATCGTGAGAACAGACCCCAACGACATCGATTCCCAAAGCAAATCCAAGGGTCCGAGCAATCGCCACGCCGACTCTGGTCGAGGTGTACGGACCTGGCCCAACTCCGACCACAATTCCTGTCAACGCAGAGCGGTCAACGTCAGCGGACTTCAGTAACTGATCTATCCGAGACACGACAATCTCGCCGGGGTTGACCCCGTCAATGTCTGCCAGAGCAACCGCAACTCCATCATCGATGAGGGCGATAGACGACCAGGTCGTTGAGGTGTCTAGAGCCAATCGCATGCGTTGCAGCCTAGTTCCGGGGCTCACCAAGGAATTGACTCAACCTGGGAATCCGGCCGTTCCAACCTTCACCCACGGCGCGCCACTCCAACGTACGGACGTCGTCGTCGCCTGCAAGGTTGCCGTCTTCGCCTTCCTGCACCGATTTGCTTCGCCCCAGCGAAACCACCAGGTACGTGTCGGCAAGATGTTCGACCCGCCCCAAGCCCCACTCCACAACAGTGACCGAGTCCTCCAGCGATTCGTCGAGATCGAGCGAGTCGATGTCCTCCAATGAGTCAATCCGGTATGCGTCCACATGCACCAAGGCGGGACCTGCTGACAGCGATGGATGTACCCGCGCGATCACAAAGGTTGGGCTTGTGATCGGTCCACGGACATTCAGCCCTTCACCGAAACCCCGCGTGAAGGTCGTCTTGCCTGCACCTAACGGGCCATCCAAAATCACCACATCACCAGGTTCGGCGACGGCGGCGATCGCGCGCCCGCAAGCGATCATCTGCGCAGCAGAGTGCAGGGTCAGCACTAATTGCTCACCGCGGCATCAGCAGCATTGCGACGTACGCGTGAGATCAATTCGCGAAGCGCATAGTTGACTTCCGGGAATCGCTCAAGCATCAGCATGTGGCCGGTGTCGGCGAGCAACTCAAACTCGGCTCCGGGCATACGCTGGATAATCGCTGCGCTGTGGGATGGCGGGGTCAGCAAGTCCTTGTCGCCCACCATGACTAGCGACTCGATGCCGGTCATGGCTGCCAGAGCATCGGCCTTCTCATGCGCCTCCAACCCCGGCAGAAACTCCGCAATCACCTCGATCGGCGTCGCGTTGATCATCTCGGAAGTGAAGTTGGTCAGTGCGGGCGAGACGTTTGAACCAAAGCTGTACTTCTTCGTAAGCCACAACCCGAGGTCATTGCCGTAACGTCGACCGAATTCGATGAGGTCACCTTGGGCAAGCGCGGCATCCACCACGCTCGGGGCGATTCTGTGCAATGCCTTGCCGACTGGGGCAGGCATTCCAAAAGGTGACTCAGAAAGCCCACCGGCCGTCGTTGCGAGCAGAGCCACTCCAGCGATCGGACCGTCGGTAAACAACTCGGGTCGGTGCGCCGCCAGCGCCATGACTGACATGCCACCCATCGAGTGACCTACCAGGATTATTGGACCATCGCCACCGACCTCGTCGACAATCCGACCAAGATCGAATCCTAATTGATCAACGTTGCTTCGGGTTCGATCACCCTTCTTGGACTTGCCGTGGGCACGCTGATCCGCGAAGACCAAGCGCGCGAAAGGTCGCAAATCCCGCCGCTGAAAGTGCCAAGAGTCCTGATTCAATGAGTAGCCGTGGCTGAAGATCACGGTGAGGTCATCGGACACCGATGGTGCGCGGAAATCATCAATTTCAACGTGAAGTCCGACGCCGTCGTCCGCGATCACGGTCACGGTTTGGCCACGCAGGGCACCAAAGTCCTCCTCGGCGTCCGGGTCATACCGAACCTGACGACCGACAATGACCCGCTCCGCGAGGATGCCTGCCGCAATCCCGAGTGCCGCGATGCCCGCCGGAATCAGCAAGTTGCGGCGCGACATCAGGCACCGCCAACGTATAGCCGCGGGACCCTAGGGCCAATCCTGGTGACGATCTCGTAGGCGATCGTGTCGCTGGCGTCCGCCCAGTCGGTCGCGCTCGGCTCACCATGGGCGCCGGCCCCGAAGAGGATTACCTCGTCGCCTTCACGTGCTGGGTCGTCGCCGAGATCCAACACAAATTGGTCCATACATACGCGACCGGCAACCACGCGGTTCCGGCCGCCTGCGAACACCGGCCCAGTACCACTAGCGGCACGGGGAATGCCGTCGGCGTATCCCAGCGGAACGAGACCGACTGTGGTCTCCCGCTCCGTCACATACTGGTGGGCATAGGAGACCCCGTGTCCACCAGGCAACCGCTTCACGAGTACCAGGCGTGCCGACAGCGTCATCGCCGGTCGGAGTCCGAGTGCACTCTCCGTTCCCACCTCAGGACCTGGCGAGACGCCGTAGATCGCGATACCCGGGCGCACCATGTCGTAGTGCGTTTCGGGCAACCGGAGCGTGGCGGCAGAATTGGCCAGATGTCGAAACTGCGGTTCGGCGCCGAGCCGCGCAGCGGTCGCGACGGCAGCTTCGAATTCTTCGACCTGCCGAGCGATTGTCGGGTGGTCCGGACTATCTGCGTATGCCAAGTGCGACCAGATGCCAATGATCTCGACTTCCCCACGACGATTCGCGGCCAATGCCTCGCGAACCAGTGCCGACCAGTCTGCGGCCGTGGAACCAGATCGACCCAATCCCGTGTCGATCTTGAGGTGAATACGCGCGGGCCGACCGACGGCTGCGGCAGCGTGAGAGATTTCGGTGAGCATCCACGGCGCCGACACTCCTAAATCGATGCTGCGCGCAATGCACTCATCGAACCGGTCTCCCGGAGTTGGAAGCCAGGCCAGAATCGGCCCGTCATCACCGGCGTCTCGTAGCGTGATTGCCTCTTCCAACAAGGCAACACCGAGCCAACTAGCACCACCTCGGCGGGTCGCACGTGCGACCGGAACCAGTCCATGACCATAGCCATCAGCCTTGACGACCGCGAGCAGTTCCGCGCCGCGTGCGGCATCGGCCAATCGATGAACATTCGCCTCGATTGCCGAAAGGTCAATGGTTGCCCACGCGCGAAGATTCGGCGCCAACGAATCCGATCCAACTGGTGTGCCCTCGAACGAGTCGGGTCCTAGGTCAGCCATCAGCCCTCACCCGACTCTCGCTCGCCGTTGCGAAGCGTCGCGATAGCCCTGGGTACTGCCGCCAAGACATCTTCCGAGGTCACCGGCCGTCCCGTCGCACCGGCGAGGCAGCCGGCGAGGCCGTGGATCAATGCGGCACATGCGGCCGTAGCTGCCGCATCCTCGAATCCAAGCTGGCCGATACGTGCCGTTTCGGCTGCCAAGAGAGAGCCCAGTAGCCCCGAGAGCACATCGCCTGATCCCGCCGTGGCTAGGCAGGAATCGCTGAGCGTGTTCACGAACGCACTGCCGCTCGGCTCCGCAACGACCGTCTCGTGACCCTTGAGTAAAACAACGGCCCCAAGGCTCGCCGCCGCGTCTCTGACCGCGCCGATCCGATTTGCCGCACCCCCCTGGGGCAGGGTGAAACCTAACCGAGCGAACTCCCCGGCGTGGGGCGTGATCACGGTAGCCAGACCGCTCGCGTGCCGAGTGGCGATCATCTCCCGCAGTGACGAATCCTGCGACAGCAGGGTCAGTCCGTCTGCATCGATAACCACCAGCACTTGTGACTCCAGTGCCTGCGTCAGGCGGGCAGTCGCGGCCTCGTCCGTACCAGCTCCGGGTCCAACTACCCAGGCCTCGACACGACCAGCAGTCGCCGGGCCATCCGCTGCTACCACGATCTCCGGCCAACGGTTGATCACAACATCGGATGCCGAACCCGCGTAACGAACCATTCCTGCGCCACCGAGCCTGGCAGCACCGGAGCACAGGACCCCGGCTCCGGGATACGGCGGTGATCCCGCAACAACCCCCACCACGCCGCGGGTGTACTTGTCGTCGTTTGGCCCGGGAAGGGGCAACAACGCTGTCGCATCTGACTCGCATACGCGCCGAACGACGGGCTCACCAATACCTGCCAATTCGAGACCAATGTCAATCAACGTTAGTTCGCCAACCAAGCCTGCGCCGGGGCTGACTAACAGGCCAGGCTTCAGGCACCCGAATGTCACCGTCTCTTGCGCCCAGATCGCCGCCGAAGGATCGGCAACGGCGCCGGTATCGGCATCGAGTCCACTCGGCAGATCAACCGCGACCACGAATGCGGCCGACGCACCCGCTCTGGCAGCGACTTCGGCACTGGGCGAACGAAGAGCGCCCGTGCCCCCAATACCGAGAATGCCGTCCAGCACAAGGTCGGCGCTGTCGATCAGCTCACCATGGATCGCAAGATCGACCGGTTCAAGCCGACCACCCGCTCGCGCGAGTGCGCTCGCCGACTCCCGATGCCATCGCTGATCGAGCAAGATCGCGGTGACTGCCACACCTCGCTGAGCCAAATGAACGCCNNGCTCGCTGCATGAGCGTGTCTGCCGGTAGTTGCGCCATTGCACGTGCTTCTGCCACGCGGACCGCAGACACGTCGAACGCTGGTTGCATGCCGACAGCCTCCCGTAGGCACGACTAGCTGTCCACCGTGACACGTCGCACGACTCGCCCGGGTTCGACGGGTAGTAGAAGCTGCGCCAANTGGTTGCCCTCTCCGCGCGCAACCTGACCACCCCCTCTGTGATCATCTACGGAATCGTGACACCAGTCCGGAAGGTCGAAATATGCCGTTGGCAAAGAGTCGGAAGCCCTTCTACAGCGCGTGTGCCGCCGCGGGAATCTTCGCCATAAGTGCGCTCGGGGCGGGCTCCCTCGCATCCGCAAGCGCGGGCCACGAATCGGCATCCAACCGGGGCGATATGAACCAGATCCCGAGTTCCGTCCCACGTGGTCTCACTTACACAACTTGGAGCGCCTCTGCACAGTACGCAAAAGGCGCGGTGGTTCGCTTCAACGGTTTGTATTACATCGCAGTGAAGGCCAACTCAGGCAAGAAGCCGACGAAGGCAAAGGCGATCTGGGTGGTGGTCATTCCAGGACCTGCCGGTCCGACTGGTCCTAGTGGGGCCGCCGGCGAGTCGGGATCCCCGGGAGCGACAGGTGCTCCCGGCGCGACAGGTGCCACGGGCGCGACAGGTGCCACGGGCGCGACGGGCGCCACAGGGCCCGGAGGGGCGATCGGTGCCGACGGAGCGCAAGGCCCGACCGGAGCTGATGGACCAACCGGTGCCGATGGACC
>DMNR01000106.1 GCA_003452655.1 Actinomycetota bacterium
TGGTATCATTAGCCAATTGATGAGCCGACAAGAAGACAGGAAGACAACGTGACTGCCGAGGAAGATCTCCAGTTGGAGGACGATTTCGCCAATTTAGCACGGCTGGCAGCGGCAGGGGCCCAGGAGGACGTTCGACTGTGGCTGGCGAAGTTGGTGCGTCGCTATCGCACGCGACATCCCTCCCTCGCAGAGCGCCTCAACGAGACGTTGAAGGCAACGCACACCCGTTCGACAGGATCCGCAGCGCTTCGGCGGGGGGTCACGCCTCAGTTCTCGCCGCCAGAGGCATCGTTACCTGTTGACGCTGACACCCGAATGTCGCTTCTGCGCGTCTGCGATGACCGCGCATCTGGGCTGGAAGCGCCCCTGTTGCCTAATGGTTTGACCACCGAGATTGATGGCCTCATTCGAGAGCGGTTCGAGGTGGACAAGCTGCTTGCACATGGAATCCGACCACCACGATCGGCCATCTTGGTCGGGCCCCCTGGTGTCGGCAAGACCCTGTCCGCCCGTTGGATCGCCTTTCGCCTGAACAAGCCTCTCTGGGTTCTGGATCTGACCACGGTGATGAGCAGCCTCTTGGGGAAGACGGGTGCCAACCTCAGAATGGTCTTCGACCATGCCAAGGCGAACGAGGCGGTGCTGCTCCTGGACGAGATCGACGCGATTGCCAAGCGTCGCAGCGACGAGTCCGATGTCGGAGAGTTGAAGCGGCTGGTCACTGCAATCCTCCAGGAGGTCGACAGTTGGCCTGACTCGGGCCTGCTCCTCGCCGCAACCAACCACCCTGAACTGATCGACCCAGCACTTTGGCGGAGGTTCGACGCGATCTTTCAGTTTCCGAACGCTGACGTCACGACCGTCGAACGGGGTATCAGGCGATTTCTCGGCAGGGATGCAGGCAACTTCGAGACATACATCGGGATGCTGGCGGATGCCCTCAAGGGGTCTTCCCTGTCCGATGTCGAGCGGTCGGTGACCACGCTTCGGAGACGGGTGCTGCTGAAGGAGGCTTCGCCAGCTGAGGTGGTTGTGAGTCTGGTCTCGCCTCATATCGAGGAACTCAATAAGGCGCATCGGCAAACCTTGGCCGTTGAACTGGCCAAGTCACAGGCCTATTCGCACAACCGCATTATGGAATTGACGGGTGTCTCTCGGGACACGATCCGCAAATACGCTGGACCTTCCCCTATTAAGGGGCGCAGCGGAAGAAAGGATGCATGAGATGGCAACGCGCTTTCTAATCGGACAAGGTGAACTGCTCACCTACGACATACCTGCGCCACCGATCGTCCCTTCAAAAGCACACCCCTATACCTTGGCGCAGGCCAAGGAGTATCTCGTCCCGCGTATGCTGGATACAGCACTCGCCATGCAGGCTCTACCGGCTGATGCATGCCCCGAAGACGTGGCAGTAGCCAAGCTCAATCTCCACCCTGCCTACATTGCGAAGTCCTTCTTCCCCAGGGATCTCCTTCGCGCGGCGAATCTCACGTCCGTCGGTAGCAGAACGGTCCGAGTCAAGCCAAGAAGCGACACTCGGAAGACGGCGCCTGAAGTTTGCGACACAACACAACTCTTTGTCGCCGGCACCCGTGCGGCATTCGCGAAGCTTCCCAGCATCGCAAGTGAACTCGTCGACGGAAGCAAGCCAGGCATACAACTCGCCGAGATCGAAACGTTCGAGCCCATGACGATTGAAGACCGGATTCGTGGCGAGATCAAAGCAACGACCAGCGTCTTTGAAGTCGGCTTGCACCTGCTGCCTGGTTCCGGAGCAGATGAGGTGCGCGTTCGCTTCGACCGCTATGCGAAGAAGCTTGGCTTCGAGGTGAACCATGAATGGCAGTTCCCGGTTGGGCGCATGCTCTTCCTAGCCGTCGCAGGACCCGCAAGCAAGATCCCTGCGCTTGCTCGATTCAGTTTGGTGAGAGCCATTCGGGCGATGCCGGCAATTCGTGGGGCTCGTCCGATGACGCGTGGCACACCCGTCAGTGTCGGCTTCACCTTGCCGGCGGCCGCACCGTTATCCGATGAACCATCGGTCGCCATCCTTGATGGCGGGCTTCCAAAGGACAATGTGGTAAAGCGGTATGTGGGCCGATACCTGAAGTCAGACGACTCAGCCAATGACATTGACGACTACAACGAGCATGGCCTCGGTGTGACGTCGGCATTCCTGTTTGGACCGATTGAGCCTGGCGCGGTCGCGCCGCGGCCATTCGCTTCAGCGGATCACTTTCGCGTCCTTGATGCTCTGTCCGACGAAGAGGATCCGTATGAGTTGTACCGCACACTCGGACACGTTGAAGATGTCCTGCTGTCGCGGCAGTACCAGTTCATTAATCTGAGCCTCGGCCCGAACCTTTCTACCGACGATGGGGACGTGCACGCCTGGACGGCGGTGTTGGACACGATGTTGAGCGACGGCGAGACTCTGATGACCGTGGCTGTTGGAAACAACGGCGAGGCGGACGTGGCAACAGGTCTGCATCGAATACAAGTCCCGGGCGATAGCGTGAACGCGCTGAGTGTGGGCGCCGCGAATCGGACTTCGACCGACTGGACACGCGCCACCTACAGCGCTCAGGGGCCGGGGCGGAGTCCAGGTCGTCGGAAGCCCGATGTGGTCGCCTTTGGCGGAAGCCCCAAAGAGTACTTCCATGTACCTACCCGTGGTTCCAAGCCAAACCTTACTGCCACGATGGGGACCAGTTTCGCAGCGCCCTACGTGTTGCGAACGGCAGTCGGCATTCGGGCAGTGCTCGGTGAGGCCGTGCATCCGCTCACCATCAAGGCGTTGATGATCCACGCAGCACGCAGCGACCCTGGCGCAAACGCGGATGAGGTCGGCTGGGGACGAATTCCAACCGACTTGAACGAGATCATCATGTGCAGCGACGGCGAGGCGCGCATCCTCTACCAAGGGCTGCTGCGGCCCGGGAAGTACCTTCGAGCGCCAGTGCCACTACCCAAGGCGCCCCTGACCGGCCGCGTGTCGCTGTCGGCGACCTTCTGTTATGCAAGCCCGGTGGACGTAGAGGATGCGGCGGCTTACACCAAGGCTGGCCTCACGATTGCGTTCCGGCCGCATGCGGCAAAGACCAAGACGGGCGCCAGGTCGGCTGCGACGAAGGCGTTCTTCTCACAGCAGGAGTTCCGGACCGAGCAGGAGCAGCGCAGCGATCTCGGCAAGTGGGAGACAGTGCTTCACGCGACGCACGGAATGCTCGGTAGCAGTCTGAATCAGGCGTGCTTCGACATCCACTACAACGCCCGTGACGGCGGCGCCAACGCAGGCACAGGCTCTGAACTAATTCGCTATGCTTTGGTGCTGACAGTACGTGCGCCGAAGCACACGGACCTCCACGGGGATATTCTTGCCAGCCACGGGTTGCTCAAAGCCATCGAACCCAGAATTTCCCTGCCCCTTAGAAGCGGATCGATTGGCTCGTGAACACCAAAGCAGAGATCCCAAATGGCCAAGCCAGTGCAATTGCCGAATGGGCGTCAGTGGCGAACGCAGACCGAGGCGCTTAGGCATTTCAAGGAGATGCTGGGACGGCATGGGCGAGGTGATCGGGTCAGTGACGCTCAAGATCACGCTGACTTGGTAGCGTTGCTGCAGCGATACGACGCATTGCTGCCCCTCGGAGCCGAGACAAAGTGCGGCTCTGGCATTTCGCACTTTTCAAAAGAGCTGAATGTCGGCGAAGGATGGGTCAGCGATGGTTTCCATGTACATCATGTCGATGGCACTTCAATCGACTTCAGCTACATCGACGCCGTCACCGGCAAGGCCTCCCAAACGCATGAATGAACTGCGATTCGGGCTCATGCGATGGCAAGAACTGGTGTGTTCAACGGCTAGCTTGGCACTCAGAAGTTGACATAAACACTATCGGCGGCAGCGTGGTGCACTCTC
>DMNR01000078.1 GCA_003452655.1 Actinomycetota bacterium
GTGTCGCATCAGACATGTCGGTGCCTTTCGTCGGTGGAGGCACGACCACCTGGCGTGGCCGAGTCTCGGCAGTTGACGCGCCGCAAGATACCGTCATCTGCGTTCGCGATCACGTAAATCGTCCCAATTTCAGACGATTTTGCGCAATACCTACACCCTAGTCCCGTCACCCGTTCGCGCGAGCAACCGCGCCCGAGCAGCTTGATTGATTCGTCGGGGGTCGGCTACTTCACCAAACGGAGGATCAACGGCACGCGGTAGACGACGCCGTTATTTGCCCGGACAGCGCCAATGATCTCGAAAGTGATCACAGCGATCTGGTAGCCGATGATCAAGATGAACCACACAAGGAACATGATCGCGCCCACCGGTGGCACTGCGATGCTGAAGATGACGCCGAAGAAAAACAGGCCGAAGGTGGCAGTCACGCCGACGATGGCCGCAGTGATCTGGAGGTTCAATGCTTCCTTCGATGTGTCGCGCACAAAATTGGAGCGGTCGCGGTAGACGAAGTAGATGATCAACGGGGCAATGAACCCAGCGATGAGACATAGCAGGTAGGACAACATTCCCCACATGCGCTCGTCCGAAGGCGAGAGTGGTCCAGGTGGTTGAGGCGGCGGTGGCGCATACGGCGGGTAGTAGCCGGGTGGCGGAGCGGCCGGAGGGTAGTGACCGGTTGGTGGCGGTTGGCTGATCGGCTGGCCGTAGGGATTCGGATTTCCACCGGGTTGGCCTGCATGTGGTTCTTGCTGGGACATCGTGGCCTCCGCCGAAGTGAGAGTCGCTGCGATCCAGAAGCGGATCGAGCATGCGTCACTACGAATGTAGCCCAGCAGCGCGCACAGCGAGTGTGACTACGCGTTCGAGTCTTGTCAGGGTTTAACTTCGGCGGGTTCGCCCACTTCGGGTCCATACGGATAACCCGGGACAAGTGCGCGCCCCTTCTTCCACATGCGATTGGCGAGGTAGATACCCACGAGGGCACAGGTCGTCAATAGGACCCACGAATAGATGGCCAGTAGGTGCACTTGCGTTTGGGTCGCATTGGGCAACTTGCCCGATTCGAACCCTGCCAGCGTTACTGGCTCACCAGTCGAGAGCAGGGTAAAGACAACCGCGAGACCAGTCGAGGCGTCCCACACCCAGTGCAGCACCACCACGACGACCCACCAGCCAACTACCGACCACGAGAGATGGAGCTTGCCGGTCTTGCTCGCGGCGGCGAACAATGCGCCAGCTAGCAGCGCAGTCCACAGCCCGTGGCCGACAGGCGTCAGCAGTCCGCGAACAAGCTGGGTTTCGACGACGGGAAGGATCTTGGTCTCGTCAGCCTGGATCAGTGCGTTGAACGCGTAGCCGGAGGTCTCGAACGCGGCAAATCCGAACCCGACGCATGCGCCGAGAACCATGCCGTCGCGCAGGAAGTAGTCCTTGAGGCTGCGTGCCAGCCACCACACGATCGCGATCTTGATGGTCTCCTCGATGACAGCGACACCCGGGAACCACAGCACCCCGGGGATGTGATTGAGGATCACTGTCTCTAACAGTGCGGCGAGTGTGACTCCAACGAGTCCACCGACGCCAAAGGCAGCGACCAGCAACGGAATCGACAGCGCGGTCTTCTGCCCGTCTGGGGTGACGCCGGAGTACTCCTCGCGTTCGAACACCCAGACCGCGAAAACGACGGGGCTCAAGAAGCTGCCGACGAAGATCACGACCGGTGCCAAGGTCGTCACCTGAGTTGCCCACAGGACCGCCACGGTCAGAGCCCACAGGATGAGGCCCCCAACAAGGACTTTCAACCACAAGCGGTGCTTGGTGGCAATCGGAGACGGTGCAGTGGCAGTCACGAAGCTCAGCGTAGGGACTAGCGCCAGGACTTGGCTCGTTTCATCAGCCATCTGTGCTGTCAGTTCGGGCAGTCAGCCACATAGAATGCGCGAGTGAGCGATGAGCGGCGACTGGCTGGAGATGACCGAAAGCTCGAAGTCCTGCGTGCCATCATCGAAGATTTCGTCACCACCTCAGAGCCGGTTGGCTCCAAAGCGCTCGTTGAGCGTCACGCCCTCGGCGTTAGTTCGGCAACTATTCGTAACGACATGGCTCTGCTTGAAGACGAGGGTTACATCGTTCAGCCGCATACCTCTGCCGGACGAATCCCCACTGACAAGGGATACCGCCTCTTCGTCGATCGACTGTCCCAACTGCGCCCACTGAGCCAGGCCGAACGCAAGGCAATCCATACCTTCCTCGACCGTGCGGTTGACCTCGATGACGTTATGGCCAGCACAGTGCGTCTGCTTGCCGCACTCACCAAGCAGGTCGCACTTGTGCAGTACCCGTCCTTGACTCGGTCAGCAGTCAGACACGTCGAGTTGGTGTCCCTCGGCAGCGGGCGGCTGCTCCTTGTCGTGATCGCCGATACCGGGCGCGTTGAGCAACGAGTCGTCGATGTGCCCCGTGACCTAGATGAGGATGCGATTGGGCGATTGCGTGGGGCGTTGAATGTCGCGGTGATGGGGCAGTCCTTCACAGATGTGGCCAGTCGGGTGGCTGATCTGCCCGGTCAATTCGCCGACAATGAGCGAGCAGCTGTCTCGTCGGTCTTGGCGACCCTCCTCGAGACAGTGGTTGAGCGCCACGAGGAGCGGGTGGTCTTGGGTGGCACCGTGAATCTCGCTCGTGCCGGAGGGGACTTCTCTACCAACCTCGAACCCGTACTCGAGGCGCTCGAGGAACAAATGGTGCTGCTGCGCCTGCTGGGCGAGCAGTCAGGAGCTTCCAATCCCGTGTCCGTGATGATCGGCAGCGAGAACAGCGTTGAGGGGATGAATACCGCATCGGTGGTCACTGCCGGGTACGGAGCCGCCGGGCAACAGATCGCTCGGCTTGGTGTTGTGGGTCCGACGCGAATGGACTACGCAGGCACTATGGGGGCGGTGGGTGCAGTCGCCCGATACCTCGGGCGCATGATTGATACCCAATAGTCCAGAAACAAAATAGGTCCAAAGCGGTCACGCAGTATCTGCGCTGATCGCATTTCACTTCAGGAAGAGGAAACGTGGCAAGCGATTACTACTCGGTGCTGGGCGTATCACGCGATGCCACCGGCGAAGAGATCAAGCGCGCTTACCGCAAACTCGCCCGCGAATTGCACCCTGACGTTAACCCTGATCCGACGACTCAGGAAAAGTTCAAGGAAGTCACGGCGGCGTACGAGGTCCTCAGCGATCCTTCCAAACGTCAGATGTATGACCTCGGTGGCGACCCCCGAGGTGGGCAGGCCGCAGGATTCCCCGGTGGCTTCGGTTTCGGCGACATCATGGATGCGTTCTTCAACAGTGCCGGCGGTGGGCGCGGCCCGCGCTCACGCGTTCGCCGCGGACAGGATGCGCTGATTCGCCTCGAGATCGATCTGCGTGAAGCCGTATTCGGATCGGTGCGGGATATCTCGGTCGACACGGCGGTCGGTTGTGGCACCTGTGCCGGCTCTGGTTCCGCTCCCGGAACCGATCGCATCACTTGCACGATGTGTAAGGGCCGTGGTGAAGTGCAAACCGTTCAGCGCTCGTTCCTAGGTCAGGTCATGACAGCCCGGCCATGCCCGCAGTGTGGTGGCTTTGGAGATCTCGTCGCGTCGCCGTGTCCTGACTGTGCCGGCGATGGACGAGTTCGCACTCGGCGCACCCTGACTGTCAAGGTTCCGGCCGGAGTCGACACAGGTACCCGGATCCAATTGACGGGCGAGGGCGAGGTTGGACCAGGCAATGGCCCTGCCGGTGATCTATACGTCGAGATCGTCGAGAAGCAGGATCCTGTCTTTGAACGGCAAGGCGACGATCTTCACTGCACCGTGACGATTCCGATGACGGCTGCCGCACTCGGCACGAACATCACTCTTGAGACTCTCGATGGTCCAGAAGTGATCGAGATCAAGCCCGGAACCCAATCGGGCAACACGAGGACCCTGCGTGGCAAGGGAGTCAGCCACCTGCGAGCGAGTGGACGCGGCGATTTGAACGTTCATGTTGCGGTCGCGACCCCGACAAAACTTGATGGCCAGCAACAAGAATTGCTGCGCCAGTTTGCGTCGATTCGCGGCGAAGAGGAGCCGATCGGTCAGGTAGCGCGGGGGCAAAGCGGGCTGTTCTCTCGAATCCGAGACGCTTTCCGGTGACCTCGCCGCTCTTCTTCGGCGATCCTCGCGCAATTGCGCACGCCGCACCCGGCGATGAGTTGGTCGTCGACGGCGATGAAGGTCGTCACGCCGTAACCGTCAAGCGATTGACTGCTGGTGAGCCGGTGCTCGTGGCTGACGGCGCTGGCGTTGTCGTCGAGGGGGTCGTCACTGGGGCGCGCGGCAAGGACGAACTCATCGTCGAGGTTCGCGAGGTCGTCCGACATCAGAGTCCGTCGCCGCACATCACCGTTGTGCAGGCGCTCATCAAGGGTGAGCGGATGGAACGTGCGATCGAGGCAATGACCGAGGCTGGGGTTGATCGGATCGTGCTCTGGCAGGCTCAACGAGCGATTGTTCGCCTCACTGGTGACGGCCGCGACAGGTTGGTTCACAAGCTTCGGTCGAAGGCGCAGCAGGCGGCCAAGCAAGCTCGCCGCGCGTGGGTGCCGGTGATTGAGTTCGCCGGAGACACTGAGGTCGCGATCAGTTCGACCGCTGATTCCGACGTCCGACTCGCGTTGCATGAGCAGGCCAGCGGATCGCTTGCCGAGGTGCTCCCAGCGACATCGATGGCTGGCGTATCGATCGACGGTGTTGCGCTGATCGTCGGTCCGGAGGGCGGGATAAGTCCGGCGGAACTCGATGAGTTTGCCGCGGCAGGTGTGATTCCGGTGCGGATGGGCCCGGAAGTCCTGCGCTCGTCGACCGCAGGAACCGTTGCACTTGGGTGGGTTATGGGTGCAACTGGACGCTGGACAGTGGGAGACTGACGAGGTGACCAATTGCCTGTTCTGCTCTATTGCGGCGGGGGAGATTCCTGCCACTATCGTTGCCGAGACCGACCGCGTTGTGGTGTTCGCAGACATCAATCCGCAAGCCCCCATCCATGTGTTGGCGATCCCGCGCGACCATCACAAGGACTTTGCAGCCCTGGTCGAAGCTGATCCGCAGCTAGCAGTCGAGGTGATGGCTGCTGCAACGAACGCCGCCCAGGAGGCTGGCCTCGACGATGGCTACCGAATTGTCTTCAACACCGGCAACAACGCCGGTCAGACGGTCCATCACGTACACGCGCACGTGTTGGGTGGGCGACCACTAACTTGGCCGCCAGGCTAATGCCCCCTAGGCTTGACCTCGACGGTGCAACCAAATCGACCACCTGCACCTGACAGTAGGCCGCAAGGCCGTCCTGCGAAACGACAAGGACTTATGACGACCTCCAACGCGCAAGCAACCATCACAGTGCCAAACTCGGTGTCGATGGTCAGTCTGCTCGGCATCAGTGACGATGTCCTGCGAGCGATTGAACTGGCACTCCCGGCTGTCAATTTCACAGTCCGAGGAAATGAGATCAGCGCTGCCGGTCCGGATGAAGACGTGGCTGTGGCGAAGCAACTCTTCGGTGAACTTCTCATGGTGTTGCGATCCGGGCACGCGGTCACAGCAGATTCTGTCGAGCGCTCAGTCTCGATGCTGCGCACGAACAACAAGGTCACCCCGTCCCAACTTCTGACCGCCGGAATCTTGAGCAACCGGGGCCGGTCAATTCGACCCAAGACGCTGGGGCAGAAGGAGTATGTCGACGCGATCGACAAGCACACTGTCGTCTTCGGGATCGGCCCAGCAGGGACCGGAAAGACGTACCTCGCAGTGGCGAAGGCAGTGCAGGCGCTGCAGAACAAGTCCGTCAACCGCATCATCTTGACTCGTCCAGCAGTTGAGGCCGGTGAGCGTCTCGGCTTCCTTCCAGGCACCCTCAGCGAGAAGATCGATCCCTACTTGCGTCCGCTGTACGACGCGTTGCACGACATGATCGATCCTGATTCGATTCCGCGTTTGATGACGAACGGAACGATCGAGGTAGCGCCGCTGGCGTACATGCGTGGGCGCACTCTCAATGATGCATTCGTGATTCTCGACGAAGCCCAGAACACGACACCGGAGCAGATGAAGATGTTCCTCACCCGGCTCGGTTTTGGATCGACGATCGTCGTCACAGGCGATGTGACGCAGGTAGATCTACCGGGTGGCACCCGCAGTGGCCTGCGTGTAGTTCGCCAAATCCTGCAAGGTGTTGATGACGTTGAGTTCTGTGAACTGACGAGCCGAGACGTTGTTCGTCATCCGCTTGTGGGACGGATCGTCGACGCCTACGGTCAGTACGACGACCAAGTCGCTACGAATGTGGAGCGTTCCTGACGTGAGCATCGATATCGCCAATGAATCCGGCTGGGAGGGTTACGAGGACAGCCTCGTCAATCAGGCGGAGTTCGTCCTGGAACGGTTGCGGATCCACCCGCAGGCGGAGTTGTCCCTCGTGCTCGTTGATGAGGATGCGATGTCCTTGTTGCACGAACGATGGATGGATGAGCCGGGCCCAACCGATGTGCTGAGCTTCCCGATGGATGAACTGCGACCACCGCATGAGCAGGACTCGGCGCAGCCGGGCCTGCTCGGCGACGTTGTGATCTGCCCTGCCGTTGCATCCAAGCAGGCGGCGGCAGCTGGGCACAGTCAACGTGACGAACTTGGTGTCCTGCTGACCCACGGGATCCTTCACCTGCTCGGATACGACCACGCGGAACCTGAGGAAGAGCGCTTGATGTTCGGTCTGCAAGGTCAACTTGTTGCCGAGTGGAATCGTCGGACTAACCAATGATCTCAGACCTATGGCTTGCAATCATCGCCGTTGCGCTGATCGTCTTCGCCATGTTGATGGTCGGATTGGAACAGGCGCTTACCCGCGTTTCCAAAGCCCGCGTTACCGAGATGCAAGAGAACGGAATCCGGGGTGCCGACAAGCTGGCCCCGATCGTCGCCGATCGCGCACGTTATGTGAATGCAGTGCTTCTTGCGCGACTGGCAGCAGAGGCATTCGCGACTGTGACCGTGACGGTGGCGTGCGTGCGCCAATTCCCCGATCCGATGTGGTTGGGACCAACGATCGCCGGCGTGATCATGCTGTTCGTTGCGTTTGTGGTCCTCGGAGTTGCCCCCAGAACCCTGGGACAGCAGCACGCGCAAAGTGTTGCCTTAAGTGGCGCAGGATTCGCGAAGCTGCTGTCCGCCGTGTTCGGACCGCTCGTCTCGTTATTGATCCTCATCGGAAACGCCGTGACGCCTGGCAAGGGCTACCGTGAAGGGCCCTTCGCGACGCAGGCAGAACTACGCGAGCTGGTGGACCTCGCCGAGGCGGACAGCGTGATCGAAGCCGACGAACGCGAGATGATCCACTCGGTCTTTGAACTCGGCGAAACGCTTGCCCGAGAAGTCATGGTTCCGCGCACGGAGATGGTGTGGATCGAGCGGGACAAGCGCCTGCGGCAAGCACTCTCGCTTGCATTGAGAAGTGGTTTCAGTCGGATCCCGGTCATTGGCGAGAACCTTGACGACGTTGTCGGAATCGTGTACCTCAAGGATCTCGCGCGGCGATCGTTTGAGCATCGGGATGCCGAACACACTGAGCGCGTCGAACGGATCATGCGGCCTGTCACCTTCGTGCCCGATTCGAAGCCCGCTGACGAACTGATGCGGGAGATGCAGGCGTCGCGAATTCATGCTGCGATCGTCATCGATGAGTACGGGGGCACGGCCGGGCTCATCACGATTGAGGACATCCTCGAGGAGATCGTTGGCGAGATCGCCGACGAATACGACTTCAGTGAGATTCCGGAAAGTGAGCGACTGCCTGACGGTAGTTGGCGGGTCAGTGCTCGGATGCAGCTTGATGACTTCGCAGAGCTCTTCGACCTCGACCTCTCCGAAGAGAAGGAGGGGGTCGACACTGTGGTGGGACTGCTGGCTAACAGGCTTGGTGTTGTGCCGATTCCAGGTTCGAGCATCGAAGTCCAGGGATACCAGTTGGTCGCCGAACTTGCGGCGGGGCGCAGAAACCGAGTAGGCGCCGTGCTCGTCCAGGTCATCCCAGCCGAGGCAGGGGTAGAAGGCGCGCTCAAGGGTGGCCCACATGACAACAAGGCTTCGAGTGACGATGCCGGATCGCAGAAGGACGAGGGATAGGCAATGTCAAATAGCGAGGCTAATGCAGCCGATGAACTAGACCCGGAAGACGCGAAGCTGCTGACGCTGGCACGTGGTGCGCGCGGGCGCGTGGGCGCTGCCGTCGGTGCAGCACTACGCGACGAGACGGGTCGAACCTATTCCGGGGCCAACGTGGACCTCCCGCACCTTCGCATCGGCGCCTTGCAGCTCGCAGTTGCCCAAGCCGTTGCGGCGGGGGCGAAGGACTGCGAGTGCGCCGTCGTTGTCGCTGCCGATGGCGGGGTATTCGATGACGATCTTCTCGCCGTCAAGGATCTCGGTGGAGACCACGTGCGCGTGATCGGCGCTTTGCCGACCGGTCAGATCGTCGTGGATCTTCCCGGTACCTCGTCATGAGTGCATCCGAGTTTCGCAGTGGTTTCGTCTGTCTCGTTGGCCGACCGAATGCAGGCAAATCGACCCTGACGAATCGCATCATCGGGCGAAAGATTGCCATCACCTCTGATCGGCCGCAGACAACTCGGCGAACTGTTCGAGGTGTCTTGACGCGCCCAGATGCGCAGCTCATCGTCGTTGATACTCCCGGACTTCACAAGCCGCGGACCTTGCTGGGGGAGCGCCTCAATGACCTCGTGCGTGCCACGTGGACGGAGGTCGACGTGATCGGGTTCTGCCTGGCGGCAAACGAAGAGACCGGCCCAGGTGATCGCAAACTCGCCGCTGAACTGGCATCAATCCAACGCGGGCCCGTTATCGCCGTTGTGACGAAGACCGACGCGGCTAGCCCCGATGAGGTCGCGGCGCGGTTGGCCTCGATCTCTGAACTCGCCGCCGAGGTCGGACTCAACGTCGCCGAGTACGTGCCTGTCTCTGCGGTCACGGGCGACAACGTGGACGTCCTGGTCGACCTAATGATCGCGCGGATGCCGCAAGGGCCTCAACTGTTCCCTGCGACGCAGGACACCGACGAACCTGAAGAAGCGATGTGCGCGGAATTGATTCGCGAGGCGGCCCTTGAGGACGTGGTCGAGGAACTCCCACACTCGATTGCTGTCACGATCGATGAGATGGGCCTGCGCGAGGACCGTCCCGCGGACAAACCGTTGATGGATATCCACGCGACGATCCACGTCGAACGGGACAGCCAGAAGCCGATCATTATCGGTAAGGGCGGGGCCCGATTGAAGAAGATCGGCAGTCAGGCGCGTTCGAACATCGAGTTGTTGCTTGGGACCAAGGTCTTTCTGAGTATCCACGTGCGGGTTGCGAAGGAGTGGCAGCGCGACCCCAAGCAGCTGCGCAAGTTGGGCTTCTAATCCAGCGAGCT